>JAKLJX010000009.1 GCA_023150945.1 bacterium
TTTTTGTAGGCCTTTAAATTGTGCATGTCTACAAGATAACACAAAATATTTAATTGTAAAGCTTATTTTTTAACAAACCCTTAGGGCGGCAATGGTGTATAGAAACAACTCATAGACTACAAACTTGTAGTTGTCGTGTCTCCTTTCATGAAGAAAGTTTTCCGGTTTTACAAACTGCAAAGCTTCAGAGAAAAAACCTTGAGTTGCCTCAAAAAACTTCACGTCAGAGCAATACTTGCTGATAAAAACCACAAACTCAATAAATTCGTCTCGGTATGGTGTAAATTCTTCGATGCTCGCCCAAACTGATTCGTCAAAGGGTTCATTGGGTTTCTGCTCAAGCTCAAAATCTGCAAACGAACTAATAAGAGCCTTTAGATAATCCTCTGCTAAACCTGTTGCGAACCCTTGATTTCTCAATACAGCATCTTTAAAGGATTGCAATCGATGCGTTGTCTTTAACGGTGATTTGTCTTGTGTCGTGATAAATGCCGGCGGCTCGCCCAACGGCGGTTTTGTATAGAGAGGCGCATTATAGATGTTTCTCAATAGTTCTTCATAATTCTCATAAAAAGTTTGAGGGTTTGACAGGTCTATATAGATTCTGCTTTGTAGGAAAAGAGGAATGAAAGGTTTGCCGACTTCATCCTTTTCTTTGATTATTGGGAGAAATTTCTCTTGCGAAACTTTATCGTAAACTTCACGAGAAATAATCTGCGTCTCAGTCCCAACACCCCCAGCGCGGTCATTGGCCTTCTGCGTATAAACCTTATCGCAAATCACAAGGACTTTGGTTATCGCTTCATCTTTAACCATCGACTCCATGAAGTGATACTTGTCTTGGCCTGGCTTCAAATCCCACCGATCTATGACCACATCAACGCCATCTGTGACGAGCTTCTTAGCCAGTTCTAAAACCCATTCGACGTGCTCAGTGGATGACCAGCTATATGAAATAAACACTTTAACAGGTTGTACTCTATCCTGAGTCATTTTTCTATCCCTCGATAGTTCAGTTTTTGTGATAACACTACGCAGTTTTCCTCAAAAACACCGACTCATTCATCTCCTGCAAAATTTCCTGCAAGCCCTTTTCACCGAACAACTCAACCCCCAATCCGGCGGCATTCAAGATCGACAGCGGCGGCTGGAAGAGATCGTTAATCTCCAGCTTGCCGCGCACGATGCCGCGATTTTTGAGCAGGCCGAGATACTGCGCCTGTTCGGGGCTGAGATTCTTGGTGACCAACCAGGCGTGGAAATTTTCCGTCAGCTCTTCTTCTTTGCTCTTGAGCTTGAAATTCCCCAACGCCACTTTGATGAAATCGATCAAAGTCCGGTCCGGACGGCGATAGGCGCGGCGCAAGTTGTCCTGGTTGAAATACATCTCCGGACTGTTTAACCATCTTGCCAGCTTGTCTTCTTCCTCCGGCGTCAGTTCTTTCCCTTCACGAATCTTTTTGACCAAAGGATCATCCTTCGCGGCTTGCCGGATGGTCTGTTCCCAAATGGTGATGTATTCGCGCTTGTCAACGCGCTCGCCCTCGGGGCCGATTTCGACATAGGTGACGGCTTCGAGCCATTCATCTTCCAGGCCAAGCTCCGGCAGTTCGGGTCTTTGCTCCGGCCTTGTCCCTGGACCGCCAATTCCGATGCGACCTGCTCCGGTGCCGGTAAAAATATCGGTGTCACTATCATTGAAGTATTTGTGATTGCCGAAGAAATCGTAGATAACGAACTTTTGCTTCTGAATGCGCGGCGCCGTGCGCGTGCCGCGGCCGCGCATTTGCTGGTAAAGAATCGGACTACGCACGCGACGGCACATGACGAGATGCAAAACCTCGCGGCAATCAAAACCGGTGTCCAACATGCCCACACTCACCGCGACCTGCGGGTAATCTTCATATTTAAATTTGCGAATCAAATCGTCGGCATCGGTGACGTCGGAAGTGATCACCTCGGCGTAACGTCCCTGCTGTTCGGGATGCAATTCGTTGAGATATTTTGCCAGAAATGCGGCGTGGCGTTTCGTAATGGCAAAGACGATGCTTTTGCCTGGGCCGATTTTTTGTCCAGGAGCCAGTTCTTGGTAATTCTCCCAGGCCAGCTTATCAAACTCTGCCATCATCTTGCGATTGGTGTCTTCATTCGTCCATTTGCGCTCAAACTCGGCGGGGTCGTAATGCTCGTCATCCACCTCCGCGCCTTCGGCCAAGATCACCGTGATGCCGGTGGCAAATTTGTAGGGAGTCAGATACTGATACTTGAACGCTTCCAAGATCGGGTAGGCGAAATCCGGTTCGCCATCCTGACATTGGTAAAAGCGGAAGGTGTTACGTTCAATGTAGGCCGCCGGCGTTGCGGTCAATCCTATATGAACCGCATCGAAATGCGTCAGCGCCGTTTGCCATGCGCCGTAAATGGAACGATGGCATTCATCGGCAACCACGACGTCGAAATAGCCGCTGGTGAATTCCTGATAACGGCTGATCATGGTCTGCAGCAAGCACACCGTAATTTGCTGCTCTTGCCGCGCGATAGCCGGCTTTAACCAATAGCTGCCGTATTGGCCAAGCAAGTCCTGAAACGCTTCGAGCGCTTGCTTGGCGAGTTGTTCGCGATCAACCAGAAAAAGAATGCGTTCGGCATGGCCCGCTTCGATCAAACGCTTGAGGTAAAGACAAGTGAGATCGGTTTTGCCGGTGCCGGTGGGAAGCTCGATCAAGAAGCGGCGCTTGCCCAGCTCGAAGGCGTGATCGAGCGCGCGCATGGCTTCTTTCTGGTATGGACGAACTTCACGTTGCTCGCCCTGGCGCAGGTAATATTCGGGAATGGGAATCGTCGCCAGCGGCTTGCGTTCTTCGCGCATGTACAGCAACCGCTCCAAATCCCGGCGCGAGTAAAAAGAGTTGACAATGCGGGCATCGTCGTTGGTGTAGTCCCAAAAGTAGATCAGCTCCCCATTGGTGAGAAAAATGAAAGGCGCGCCGAGCTGCTTGGCATAAGGCAGAACTTGTTGCTTGGCCGTGTACGGTTGGATGGCGGAGCGTTTGGCTTCGATGACGGCGAGAGGATGGCCGCGTTGGTTGAGCAAAACGTAGTCCGCTCGCCCGGCAGGTATTTCGTCCCCGTCTACCAGCTTTGGAGCAGAGCGACCGCCAAAAGGCTCTTGCCTCTCAGCAATCGTTTGGATGGTTTTCTCGGTCAACACTTGCGATTTGTCAGCCGGATCCCAGCTCGCCTGGCGGAGCATGTCATCGATGATGATCCTGGCATCGGTTTCGGTGGTGTATTTCTTCATAGGTGTCCAGCTTGGGGATTCCTCAAAATAGACCAATAACGGCTGAACACCTTAAGAGACAAGCTCGTGGTTCGCCCAATGTGTTCAGCGTTTCAATGATATCCCTGAAAATAATCAGCAAGATTTTTCGTACCGAGATATACGTCGCAAACTAACCTGCCGCGATCGACACGATAGGCGTTGCCCAACTCGACATTTTTGCCAAGAATGAGCCGTTCCAGCTTTTGCTTCGTTTGTTGACCCCCAAATTCATGCAACTCCGGCGCATCATATCCGGTGGGACGGACATGCGTACCGGTTTGCTCTTTCCATTTCCATTCGGGGCTCACTTCAAACGTGTCGCCGTCGATGACGCGAACAACTTTAAATGTTGCCATTGTCGATTTCCTTTCACAAAAGAGGTTCGCATCAGTAATAGGCAAGCGATGTGCCAGAGCGACAATGGCCATTCCGTTTGACGATAGAACAATGGCTTGCAGAACTTATGTCCTCGCTTCAGTTAAACTGCAGTTGAAGCATTTTCAACTTTGGTTGAAATCACTCTCCCCGATATTCCTTTGCAGATTTATTGGGAGGTCGGGCTCTGCAAAAACTTATGCACGGCTTGCGGCGAAATGCCCAACAGCTTCGCTGCTTTACTTTGATTGCCGCCTGATGTTTCAAGCGCGCGCAACATCAATTGCTTGCGGGCGCTGGTGAGATATGCTTCGAGAGAAAAACCATCATAAGGTTCCGGCAAAGCGGCCAGCGGATCGGCATAGGTCACCGGCTCGGCAATGAGCAGATCATCGGCCTCAAGCACCATATTCCTCGCGAGCCGGAGGGAACGCTCGAGAACGTTTTCAAGCTCGCGCACATTGCCCGGCCAGGAATGATTTTGCAGACGCGTCAAGGCCCCGGGCGTAAGCCGCTTCGGCTTCTTGAGCTGGGCGTTGAGACGATCCAGAATGTGCAAGGCCAATTTTGGAATGTCGCTGCGACGCTCGCGCAGCGGTGGCAGGTGAATTTCGCCGACGTTCAGGCGATAATACAAATCCTGGCGAAATTTTCCCTCCCGAATCATCTTGCTGGCGTCATGGTTCGTTGCAGCGATGATGCGAACATCGACTTGATGCGGCTTCTTTTCTCCCAAAGGCTCGACGAGTCCGTCTTGCAGAATACGGAGCAGTTTCGCTTGCAGGGGAACCGGCAACTCGCCCAATTCATCAAGAAAAAGCGTACCGCCGTTCGCTATGTCAAACTTTCCGGTTTGATCGCTGGTTGCGCCGGTGAATGCGCCCTTCTTATGTCCGAACAAAATGCTTTCAACCAAATCGTGGGGAATCGCCGCGCAGTTAATCGGAACAAAGGGTTGTTCTCGACGATCACTGAGCTTGTGAGCCAGTCGGGCAAAGACTTCTTTGCCGACACCGGTTTCACCAAGTATCAAGAGCGGCGCATTGGAGGGGGCAAGAGCCGCTACCATTTCAAGAGCTTTTCTTGTCTTTGGGTGGTCGCCAACGATACCCAAAAGCTGAAGGGCGGCATCCAAATCGGGTGCTGGCGTTTCGAGATCCCCCAGCAGTGCCAAATGCGCCCGCACGCGAGGAAAATCCTGCGAAGTCAAATCGACTTCTGAAACCAGGGGGCGCTCATGTGTAACAAATCGCGGAGGCCGCACATGCAGAATATGCGCGGGAATTTCACCGCTTGCGGCCAACAGTACCCAACAAGCGTGCATTTGCGGAGTGCCGGAAGCAACGGCAATGTAGTAGGTTGCCGCGGAGTTGCTTTCACTGATTTCCGCAAGGTGTCGTCGCAAGCCACGCAAAATGGCAAGATAGTCGGTGGGATCGTCCAGAGGCAGATCTCTTACTTCAACACCAATAGCCGGGTGAAGAGTTTTCAAGGCCTCAGTCGTTGCCGAGGTATTCTTTTCGGTGTTTGGCGTCGAAAAAAGAACGACCCGGTCAAAAGGTCTTGCTGCGACCAGCGATAAAATCGGGCCGCTTTGCTGCTCTTCACCTACTAAGCCTGGAGAGTAAGGATCGTGAAAACCAGTGAATGTCAGGAGTGTTCTCACGGAGTGGGGGTTTCCCAAATTGCCTAGTTAGAAGATAGGTTTTCGAATTCTCCCTCCCTTGAGCGCAAAATAATACGGATTCCGCTGATTGATTTCAACGATTTTTTGTTAGCAGACTGCTCAGGAGGACGATCTCGTTCAAATCGCCCACCTTCACCCCAAATCAAAAATCATCTTCAGCGCTTGATCAATTCTTCGCAGCGCGGCATCATCCAGCTTGCCGCGAATCTTGACCAGCCGGTGGCGATGGTCGACCGGGCGGGTTTGCAGGCAATCGACTCCAGACTTTTTCGAAAGCCCGTTGGTTGAGTCTGGTTCGATCACGACATTGGTGATGATTTGGCCTTTCTTGTCGCTCCATTCCGTGATCATTTCAGTTCTCTTGGCTTCTTTGCTTTCAACTTTTTGATGCTAACCGCCGAGGGCAAATCTTCCGGCATGGTGCCGCCAAGCTCTTTGATGGTTTGGCGCACCTTGGCGCCGACCTGGCGATGCGTCAAGTTGGCTTTGTCCTTTCCCTGAATATTTTCACGGCGCAGCTTCTCCTCCGTTTGTGTGGCGCGAAATAAATTGGCGGCCAACTCGGTGCTGCCCATGTGATCGAGGATGTGCTGGCTCTTCTTCAGGCCTTTGCGTTGATGAATGTCCCTGGCCGTCAAACCGCCGTATAGTCCCATGTAACCGTGGTTTTGGAAAATGGCATAGTCAATCGGCTGCACCACACCGGCGCGTTTGGCGGCATCGGCGAGCTTGAGGTTGTGTTGCGAAATTTCATCGCGCAGCAACAAACGGCGTTCGTCCTCGATAGCCCGCTCGGAAAGCTCCTGCCGCCGCGTTTGCACGGCAAAGTAAGTTTGCCCCAGCGCCACAATGTCCTTTTCCGGATCCGCGTTTTGAATCACCAGATAGCAGGCATAGCGCGAGAGGTAAACCGTTTTTACCTCTCGCTGCGCGCCTCTGCCCAGTTCGACCATTTCGGTAACATCAACGAAATGGTCTTCAAGACGCTGACCGCTATTGAAACACGCGGCACGCGCTTTTTGAATCACTTGCTCGAAATTCCGGTAATCATTGTATTGCAAGACTTGAGCGAAATCACGGCTGGACCAATACTCGACTCCAGCATCGTTCGTTCGCCGGATTTTTTCGAATGGAGATACATGGCTGGAAGAAGTTGTTTGAATTTCAGTTTTCATGACGTTTCCTCCATTTGAAGATGCAGTTAAACCATTGATTTTTTGTTGCACCTATTTTTGTGAAAGCAGCTAACCCATTGATTTTACGTTCGTCACTGGCATTTATTACCCTTATTGCGCGTAGAAAATCATACATTAAAATATTATAATCAATAGCTTGATCATTTCGGTGATGTCACCGAAATGATCAAAAGTTCACTATTTCGTTTTCACACCAATCTCCACCGGATCGAAAACAACCTTGTCTGCGAAACACGCGGCTAGACTAAACGAGTTTATTCAGTGCCAAATTGAAGGCAGGTTTAACGGGATATTTCACCGGCCCGCCAGAATTGGAGCAAGAAGTGAGATTGATATTTGCTCCCAGATGAAATGGGACGGAATGTAGGAAAGTCTACTTGTGAAGTCAACGACCTCGTTCAAATCGCCAAACTTCACCCCAAATCAAAAATCATCTTCAGCGCTTGATCAATTCTTCGCAGCGCGGCATCATCCAGCTTGCCGCGAATCTTGACCAGCCGGTGACGATGGTCGACCGGGCGGGTTTGCAGGCAATCGGCCACGGACTTTTTCGAAAGCCCGTTGGTTGAATTCGGCTCGATCACGACATTGGTTATGATTTGGCCTTTCTTGTCGCTCCATTCCGTGATCGGCACAACTTGAATGACCGGCACGCGCTGATTGTAAACGTCATTCGTTACAATCACGCAGGGACGTGTTTTGCCCGTTTCAGAACCCAATGTCGGATCGAGATTAACGTCAATGACAAGGCCGCGCTGCAAAGGCTTCATTCCGGCCACTCCGTTATGGCTGAGTTGGTCAAATCCTGCAACTCCCTGTCACTCTCATAAAGGCTGGCATACATCTCAGCACTTGACTTGAGCTTTTCCATTTCCAGCTCTTTTTCTAAGCGCTCCAGTGCGGTTCGTATGACCGCACTTTTGTCCTTAAATCCATATTTTTTAAAAAGGTTCAGGAAGTTTACGTGATTTTCTTCGAGACTGAATTTTGCCTGGATCATAATTGAACTCCAATTTTGGAACTATAACTGGGTATCAGTTTTTGTCCCTAAAATACGGACTAAACTATGGAAAAGGCAACAGAAAATTTCTGACGAAACGAGAGGTGAATCTTCTGGGAGCATTTCTTATTCTTGCTTCAGGCTGCGTTTTTTCTTTTGATTCTCCAGTTTCCGCAAAGCCTTCTCTTTAAAAGCGCGTTCAACCAACTCCCCATAAATCTCCGGCCGGCGCGAGGCAATGACGGCGGAGGTGCGATCCAGCATTTTCTCGAAAAAGAATTGCGTCACACGCTTTTGGGCTAAATCGATCTCATGCGTCAAAACGCCAATGCTGCGTCCCATATCCGCGAGAATCAAACCATCCGGCCCGACGATGCCGCTGCGGCCGATCATCATCCCGGGTTTCCATTCGCCCTCGGGATATCCGTAGCACGCCGAAACCAGATACAAACCCGTGTCAACCGCGCGCGCGCGATAGCGAATCTCCCAGTCCACCTCGCCCCAACCTGCCTGCACATGGGGAAACAGTAGAATCTCTGCTCCTTTCAGCATGAAGATCTGCGCGACTTCAGGATACTCGATGTCCATACAAGTCATGATGCCCACCGTGCCGAAATCGAGTTTGAAGACCGGCAACTCATTACCGGTTTGCATGCCGAGACGTTGCTCGGGTTCGGTGGTGTGCGCCTTTTGATAGCAGCCCGCGATTTTTCCCGCACGATCAAAGAGTACCACAAAGCTGGCCACCACGCCCTGATGATTTCCCAACATCGGAAAGGCGACGTTCATCTTGTACTGCCGCGCCGCCCGCGCAATCATGCGGGTGCAGGGGCCGGGAATGTCATCCGCTACATACTCGCGCTTGTTATTCGACCAGGTGCGGTGATGCAAATTGGCATATTCGCCGAACAGCACGAGATCAGAGGCGCGCTCGCCGGCGATCCGCAGCTGGCCTTGAATGTGGCGGCGATTGCGCGCCTGCTTTTCGGCAAACGAGCGGCCGGCAATGTTGGTTGCCATTTGCACGGTGCTGACCCGAACGATTCGACTCATGGGCTCACTCTGGTTAAAGAGACGAACAACGAATGGCGCGCACGCCGGCCTTCAGAAGTGATAGACGGTCGTCCACGCCGCCTCCTGCTGCGGCAGCACGGTGCGCTGATAAAACGGCTCAAAGGAAAAAGTCCGGTCATTTGCCCACAGGGCAAGATCAGAAAGCGGAAAGTTGCAGGTCACGCGGATTTCGCCGCAGAGATCATGCGCCTGGCGCACGGTCAGCGGCCGGCCGTTAAGCTCTTCGACTTTGACATAACAGCCCTCCGGCCAGTGGTGTCCGGTGTTCATCGCGATGAAGCCATCCGTCTCCAATCTGAAGCCGGG
Source organism: bacterium (assembly GCA_023150945.1). Taxonomy (NCBI): domain Bacteria; species bacterium. The sequence goes on from JAKLJX010000009.1 coordinate 8,961, forward strand.
ATTTTCGGGCAATTTCGTGAGTCCGGCCGGCTGGCAGCAGCGCCCATCGTTGGTTAATGGGAAAAACGGATGGGCAAACCAGCGAAACGGCACCGGTGCGGCGCCGGTGTTGTGCAGCAGGGTGCTGGAACTGAGGCTTCTATTCTGCAGCCGTATCTCCCGCACCAGGCGAAACGACCAGTCCTTGAAGCTTTGTGCCGTGGTCATGCGCAGGCTTGCGTCGCGATGGTCCACCTGCCACTGCGCAAACGCTACGGTTTTGGCATTGGTAAAAAGATGGTAAGGAAGCTGCGGCGAAATCTTGTCAACCAAGCCGACGCCGATGATGAGCTTGCGTTCTTCCACTTCCTGTTCCGCGTGATACAAGGTGAACTGAAACACTTCCGGCAAGCCCTGACCGTTGATCACAGCCGGGAATTCCGCCGGAAACTCCGGCCCACTGAGCAGCGGCCGGCCGGCGGCATCCCGCACTTGATAAATGTAACCGCCGACACAATAACGCGGCCCAAGGCGCGCTTGATCAGCAATGGGATCGAGAATATGGGCACTGAGTTGAGCGTTTTGAAGCACGTACATGCAAGACCTTTCGTGCGGTGATGGGCAAGGCGGCAGGTGGAAGGCGCGAGCCGGCCGCGGACTCAGCCGCAATCAAGTTAGGACCGCGAAGACAGATAAAACTCCAAACCTGTTTTCTCCCCGTTTTCCCGGTTCAGAACGTTCGTGACGATTGAACTGGCGGCCTGTTGCCTTACAGCGTTTTGCGCTTGCGTGAAGATCTCATTCCGAAGAATCTGGTGAAATTCTTGGCACTGTGCCCAAGTTTTCACAGGACCCTTGCAGGAGGACAACGATAGCCGATTTACTTTCCAGGGCAACCGTGCACGAGTCGGGGAGGTTCAATATGGCGCCAGTTCCGCGGCGCGGTCGTAGGCCGCTTCGATCACCGCCGGATCCGTGTCATTCTGAAACATGTGCGAGCCGGCGAAGATGAAACCGCCGTCGCCTTTGAGCAGCGCGAAGACGCGCTCCACTTCGCCGCGGATCTGCGCGACATTCATCACCGGCAGCGCGGTGATCGTATCAAGTCCGCCCATGAGGCAGACGCTTTTCCCGAAGAACTCGCGCACGTGTTTGGGCGACATGCCCGCGGACTCCTGCACGGGATGAAGCCCGGACACGCCGAGCTTGAGGATGCCGTCGAGAATCTGCGTCACATCGCCGTCGCTGTGCAGCAGCACCGGCACATGAAAATCACGCGCACGATCGAGAATGATCTTCATGGCCGGATAGACCATGTCCCACCACATGTCCGGACTGAAGAGCATGGTTCTCTGCTGGCCCCAATCATCGGAAAGCTCGATGACATCGACACCGGCCTTGATGGCGGACTCGACGCAGTCCGCGGTCCACGCCGCCAGCTTGAAATACATTTGCTTCGTCTTCTCCGGTTCCAGTGCCATATTCAACAGCGCTTGTTCCGTGCCGGGCAGGCCGTTTCTCTCGAACAGGAATTGCGACAGCTCGAAGACGCCCCAAGCATGGCAGAAAACGGCGAGCTGCTGTTCATGCGCAGCCAGCGCTTGCTGCACGGTCACGGAAAGGACTTCGTCGCAAGGCGTGGTGAGAATGGCGGGCGAGGTGGGATTGTCGGGCTCGAGTTCCAAATAGTGATCAAGCTCCATGCTGCCGGCGTGGCGCGCCGGGCCGCCGAAGGGAAAGCGCGGCAGCACACCGGTCACAGCATCGATATGATAGCGCGCCATAAACGCCGCCAGGCTGCCGTGCCGGTTGGCCATGCGCGTCTGCACTTCCGGATTCCAGCCCGCGAAGACATTCAATGGAACGCGATCGGGCCTGTCACCGGCGAATACCGCGCGGATGCGTTCACGCGAAGTCATATCATCTCCCGTTTCAAGCGAGCATTGCTTGCACGCGTTCGACCGCCGTGACCGCGTCTTTGGCGTAGGCGTCGGCGCCAATCTCGTCCGCGAAGCGCTGCGACACCGAGGCGCCGCCGACCATGATCTTGACCTTCTCGCGCAATTGCGCCGCGGCGATCGCCTCGATGGTCTTCTTCATCTGCAGCATGGTGGTGGTGAGCATGGCGGACATGCCGACCACGGCGGGCGAATGGGTTTGAATCGCCTCCACGAACTTCTCCGCCGGCGTGTTCAAACCCAGGTCGATGACTTCGAAGCCCGCGCCGCGCAGCATGATGCCGACCAGATTCTTGCCGATGTCGTGCATGTCACCCTTCACCGTGCCGAGCACGACCCGGCCGATCGGTGCCACGCCGCTGCTGAGCAGATGCGGCTGCAGGATTTCCATTGCGGCTTTCATCACACTGGCGGATTGCAGCACTTCGGGCAAATACATCTCGCCGCTGCGCATTTTCTCACCGACCACCGCCATGCCGGCGATCAGGCCTTCGTTGAGTATGCTTTGCGGCGAGGCGCCACCGTCCAGCAGCTCCTGGGTCAGTTGCTTCACCGGCGTGACGCTGCCTTCTTGCAGCAGCTCGGCAATTCGCTTGAGATCACTGGTTGCGTCCATGGGACAGAACTCCTGATGGGTTCACAGTTGCGGCATGCAGTTGCATTCCGGATTTCGCGCGGCGTGAGACTACTTGCGCGGCGCAGCTCAAACATATCGACCGTAGGTTTTGGCGACTTCGACCAGCGCAAAGAGATTCTCGTCGGGCGTGTCGCGGCCGCATTGATCGCCGGTGGCGAGGATGAATCCGCCGCCCGCGGCCGCCGCGTCGATGCAGGCGCGCGCCTCCCGCATGACATCCGCCGCCGTGCCGTTGAGCATCGTTTCGAAGGTATTGACATTTCCCTTCAAACAAAACTTGTCGCCGAATTTTCTTTTCACTTCGGCGAGTTCGACGTCGCCGCCCGGCGGCCGCTCCAGCGGCTCCATGACGTTGATTTCGGTTTCGTGGTAGTTGATTTCGACGATCAAGCGGGAGCGGCCGCAGGTGTGCTGGTGGCAAAGGACGCCGGCCTGCCGGCACTTGCCGGCAATGCGTTGAATGATGGGCAAATCATATTGCCGATAGATCGCCGGCGAGCTGAGGCTGAGCGACGAGGAGGAGCCATTGATCAAAATCTCATCGGGCCGGCTGGGCAGCACGCGATCGAGCATGCGATCGACAAAATGAAAATAGTACTCCTGCACCTGGCCCATCAGCTCCGGCTGCTCGTAGAAATCGCGCAACGCCTGCATCGATCCGCCTTCTCGCAGCCACACCCAAAATCCCATGAAGGTTTCGAAGCCCAGGCCGTAAATGCCCAGCTCGCCGATTTTGCCGCGATTCCGGCAAGGATCCTCCAGCGGCCGCTGCTCCAGATACCAGCGCAGTTTGGGAAAATCCTGCGCAATGTCCTTGATCATCGCACTCATGTGCCAGGGCGGGTCGGCGCGGGGATAGCACACGACTTCTGTGAGCCGGCCGAAGGGCGTGTCCAGCCAGCGTTCGACCTGCAGCTCCTCTTCTGAAGATTGCAGCATGCGTTCCTGCCACTTGGGCGCTTCATACATGGTGAGATTGTCGTAGATGTACCAGCCGTCGATGCCGTAGTATTTCACCGCCTGGAGATAAGCCTCATCGAGCGGCGGATCTTCGTGCAGATAAACCTCCCAGAAGGGTTTGCCCAGCAGCCGGCACGGCACCATGTTGGAGATGTCCGGCATGACCGGCACATGATCGGGGATTTGCCGGCGCATGGCCGTGAGAATGCGCTGGCGCGGGGTCAGCGCGGTCGTGGTTGTGCTCATGATCCTGCTCACCTCGTTTCGAACAGCATTCTTCCAAAATGCGCCACTGTCGCCGCTGACCAGCCGTGCAGCGGCACCACCGGGTAGCGTTCGCGCGGGCAATCGAGATTGCCGGCCACGACGTTGTATTTCTCCCAAAGCTTGCCCGTGGTTTGATACAATTCGAGCTGCAAGCGCAAAAACTTCCCCGCCAGCCGGCGCGCCGCTGCATGATAACCGTAAGCCGTCAACGCGTCAATGACCATGAGCTGAAACGGCGGCCAGCCATTGGGATAGTTGAACTGCAGCGCCTGAAACTCGGGATGGGGACTGGGATAGGGCTGGTCGGTCTGCGTCAAGCCGTGCTCCTGCTCGAAGCGCGCGAGATGAGGCACCAGACGTTCGGCTTGCGCCGCAGTGGCCACGCCCGCCCACATGGCCCAGTAGGCACACAACGACCAGAAGGGCAATTGCCGCTGTCGTTGAAACTGATATTCGAAGAAGAATCCCTCCGTTTCATTCCAACAGTATTTCTGAATCAAGGCGGCGCGCCGCTCGGCTTCCGCCTGCCAGGTTGCGGCCTCCTCGGGCCAGCCGATTTCGGCCGCCATCCAGGCCAGGGTTTTGGCATAACGCACCAGCGCGCAATTCGTTTGCAGCGGCACGCAGGCGCGCGCGTCGCCGGCGTAGATCGGCGTGAAATCCAGCGTTTCTGCTTCGGCTGCCAGCTCCGGCCGCAGCCGCGTCGCACTCAAGCTGAATTTGGCGAAATCACGCATGCCCAGTGCCGGATCAGAAAGATCGCGATTGGTCGCCAGGCCGGTGGGTGTCTGATGATGGCCGGCGCACCAATAGTCAAAGTACTCGCGCTTGAACACCGGATAAGCGCGCGCCAGCAAGTCGCGATCAGGCGCATGCGCGTGGCACAGCCTGACACTCTCCGGATGCAACGGCGTCTGCGAGCGGCTGAGATAGTAAACCCGGTTGCCGGTCAGCAAGAAACCGTAGCGCTCAATCACAAAAAGCTGGTTGCGAATGTGATTGCGGATGAGATCCCAGCGGCCGTGCGCCGCGAGTCCCAAGTTGATGAAGTAGGCATCCCAAGCATACATCTCCGGAAAGGCGGAATCACTGCCGCCGGGCGCAACAAAGGGAAAGGGCAGGTAGAGCAGCGTCGGGATTTCTGCCTCGCCCTCCTGCTGCTCGCGCTGGCGGTGTTCTTCATCCGCATACCAGATTTGATTCAGAGCAGGATCGCGCAGCTCCGGCTCGCGCGCCTGCCGCAAATCAGCCTGCCACCAGTTTTTGATCTGCCCGTCAAGCGCGCGCCAGCGGGCAACGAAGTCCATTGAAGTCATGGGCAATTCTCGCGAAGAAATCCTGCAATTCAATTGGCAAAAACATTTTGGGCAAAAACATCACATTATTCTGTCTCAGATGGTTCTGTCAAACAGTTTTGACCCGCAGCATTTTGTCAAATGATTTTGCCCCAAATCATCGTGCCATTTCGAGCTTCACCTCCCCGCCCCATTTGCCGCGCCAGGTGTCGGGCAGGCTCCCGCCGCGCTTCATCGTGAAACCCGCTTCCTTGAACGCCTCCAATCTGATCACCAATTCACCCGGCGCAGGCGAGGTTCGAGGCGTCGACACCGCGATGCCGGCGCTGCGGCCATCCGGGGAAACGTGCACGCGCAACGAAAGCGTTCCCCACTCAGTGGGAACCTCTTTTAGCTCGATCGTCGCATTGGAAAACAGCCACGCCGGCGGAACACCTGCAAGCAATTCGATCTCCTGCCCGCGCTCCAGCACCAGCAGATGACGCACCAAGCCGATGAAGAACGCGCTGGCGGTGGCATTCGAGGCGTCGCCGGTGGTGCGGCGGCCAACGTCGCGCGGATGCTGCTCCTCCACCCAGGTTCCCAGCGGCGAGGCATGATTGGCGATGGCGTAGAGCGCAGCCACGGCCCGCTCGCGGTTGCCACACCACAAATGCGCGATGCCGCGCTGAACATCGAAAAAGGGCCAGACCCCGTTCTGCAGCCAGCCGGTATTCACGGTGAGGCCTTGCTTCAAGCTGTCATCGAGTACCGCGAGCGTGCCAGCGGCCAACTCCTCAGCGCAGTTCAGGACCCCGCCGCGGAAGATAGCTTCCAGCGGCGCCCACTGGCCGCGCTGCGGCACCTCCGATTTGGTGGTGTCGGCGATGCGCATGGGCAAATACCAATGGCCATGCGCGTCGCGGCGTTTGTCGCGTTCATAGGCGCGGCGGAAAGAAGCCATGAAATCATCAAAGAAAGCCTGCCATTTCTGCGCGTCGGCTTCGTCGCCCAGCCAGCGCGCGGCAGCCACGGCAGTACGCGTCGCAATCAACGACCAATAGACGCTGCTGTATTCGGCATTGACGCCGGCGATGCCGCCGTCGGTGAAACCGGGCGGCATCAAGCCGAAATAAGTGGCGGTGGAGTCCGCCAGGGTTTGCGCGCGCGTGCTTTGGATCCACTCAAGTCCGCGCGCGACCGCGGGCCAGTGCGTGCGCAACCAGCCGGCGTCATTGGCCAGGCGGCTGTAGCGGCACATGAGGTAAATCAGCAGCGGTGTTTCGCGATGCATCGCATGCGGCGCCATCACCCGCACCTGGCCATCGCTGCCCTGAAAACGCATGACATTTTCCACGACGGCGCGGGCGGCCGCGAGATCACCCAGAAAAGCCGCGGCTTCGATGGCGTAAACCACGTCGTGCATCCACAAGCCGCGATACACCGAAGGCCCGGGCTGAAATTCCAGTCTCCCGTCCACGACTTCGCGAATTTGGTAGAGGTTGCGGATATTGGCCTCGAAGAGATTTTGCAGCGCAGCATCGGGCACACGGAGGCGGTCGAAAGGCAGATGTGCTTCCTGCCGCCAGAATTTGCGGCTGCGTTGCTGTGCCAGCCGCAAATCGGGAACACGATTGCTGCTCTCGCTGCCGCGCTGGCCGTGCACCATCATCACTGCAACCTGACGCGTCCCACGTGGCAAGGCCAGGCGCCAGCTTCCCTTCTCCTGCGTGAGACGCAACGCTGCCGGCCGGCTGAGCAAATAAGGCTGTCCATTCCAGCGCAACATGCCGGCGGCGGCATCAAAGGTCAGCTCGCGGTTGGTTCGTACGATGATTTCCGGCGTGACGGTGTCGCCGCTGAAGGTCGCCAGCATGGCATCGAGGCGCGGCGCGAGTGCAGCTTCTTCGTTCTCGCGGCCGCAGGGATAATAGATCTCCGCCTGCGCCGACAGCTCGCCGCGCAAAACCGCTTCGGCGGAAAGCGCGGCCTCAGCCGGGAAAATCCAAAACACGTTGAGAAAGACATTGGGATCCGGACTGGTGAGCGCCGCATGCACCTCCAACGCCAGGAGGCCATCCTGGTTTTCGTCCCTGCCGTTAAAAAGAAAGACATGCGGCTGATTGAGTTCACCCGCCGTGCGCGGATCGACGAGGCGCGGCGCAGCGCCTTCCACGCGCAATTCCAAAACACGCATGCCGGGCCGGGGCTTGTAAGGCTCGCAAATGCCCAGCGCAACCTGCTTGGCGCTGCCGGCAGCAACCGGCACGCGATATTGAATCGGGCGATTCACGCCCCAGGCGGCGTTGCGAAAGGCGGGATCGTGAACGCCCACTGGCGTTGCCCAGGCAACGACGCCATTACGGCCGTTGCGCCGTTGCACGCCCGTCGTCTCCTGCGCTTGCCCCGCCGGCCACGACTCCGGCACCAGCGCGAAGCTCTCCACCTGCACGCGAATGCCCTCGCCCGCCAGTTCGGTCTGCGCAAGGGGAACGCGTGGATGCTCCCACTGTTGTTTGATGACAGTCAGCTCGCGGTCCGCGACGCCCACGCCGATGGTGGTGAGCGGCTTGGCATACGGGCCGGGGCCAAAATCATACGCCAGCTCGCCCTTTTCGTTGATTAGAGTCTTCTGCCAGTCATCGGGCAGGCAAATGGCGTTGAGATGATTCGCCGGCGCATAGCGATAGTCAATCACCGGCGATTGGGCCAACCCGTTGGTGACCATGATCCCGATAAGCAACACGCGACCCGTATGATTCAAACACATTGCCTTCTCCAAGCTGATGCATTGTTACCCTGCTATGCCGAATGCGGTCAAGCCGCAGTTCAAGTGGAGCCGCGGAGAGCGCGGAGTTTTAGAATCAAGAAGGTCCTTCTCGGCAGTCTCCGCGTCTCGGCGGTGAGTTTTTGAGGTGAATAACACGACAGCGTGCCCAAGTTTTCACAAGATCCTCACTGAATGACAGTGGTGGTGGATGCCTCGTGCGAGACGAAAGTGTACGAATCGGCCTTATTGCTGCCCGCGGGCTTCAGAATTCAGCTTGTCTGAAATCTGGCGTAGGCGGATGAGAAGACTGAAGTCAAACCTTCTCTTTGCTTGCCTTTGCGACTTGGCGTTTCTGCAAGCGCTTTTGCCTTCTTTGGTTCCGGCTCTTTCGGGTCATGGTTTGCGCAGCACGATTCGCATTGGCTTGCCCCAGGGTATCTTCATGGTCGCGGGCAAAGGCTTGCCGCGGCTGTCGTGAAAGCCTTGCTGCTGCAAGCCGTGCAGCGTCAAAATGAGATCACCCGCTTGCGGACCGCGCCGCGAGTCAACCTGCACCGCGCCGGTGTTGCCTGCCGGCGAAATTTCAACCGCGACCGAAACCGTGCCGAAGCTGGTCAAGGCCTCGCGCAATGCGAGGTGCGCGCCGGCGCGGTACCATTGCGGCGGCACACCGGCAAGCAGCTCGACGTGATTCTCCCGTTCATACATGAGCAGATGCAGCGCCAGATTCACGAAGTAGGCACTGGCTTCCGCGTTGGAGATGTCGCCCGTCGTGCCCGTGCCGGCGCTGCGGAGATGCTGCTCTTCCACCCACACACCCAGGGGATTGGCGTGATTGGCGAGCGCATACATCATGGCGTGGGCGCCGGCATAGTCGCGCCGCCAAATGAGCGTCAGCGCGTGCATGCCGCCGAACCATGACCACACGCCGTTCTTCAGCCAGCCGGTGTCAACCACCAGCCCTTGCTGCAGGGTGTGCTGCAGCAGGTTGAGATTGGCGGTGATCACCGAATCCAAAAAAGTTCCGCGCGCTTGAAAGCAGCGGCCATAACGCAGTGGCACCAGCAATCCCCACTGGCCGCGCTGCGGTGGCGCGGTCGTGGCCGTATCAGCCACCGTCACCGGCAAATACCAATTGCCGAGTCGATCGCGGCGCAGGTCCCGGCGCGCGGCGGCCTGAAACGAAGCCATGAACTCATCCAGCAGGCGCTGCCACGCCTCTGCTTGCTGCGGTTGATCGAGCCAGCGGGCGGCTGCAATCGCCTTTTCCAGTCCGAGGAAAGCGAACATCACGCTGCTGAAGTCGGAGATGGTGCCGGAGATGCCGCCATCGAGAAAACCGCCGGGCATCAGGCCGTGGTTTTTGGCCGTGGGATCGGCGAGCGTTTGTGCGCGCGCGGCCTGCAGCCAAGCCATGCCTTTTTCGATCTTGTCAAAATGCCGCGCCAGCCACTCCCGATTGTTGGTCAATTGCGCATGCCAGACCAGCGTGTAGACGAACAACGCGGTTTCGGAGAGTTGCGGATGCGGCTGCATCACGCGAATCTGGCCGTTGGCTTGTTGATACGGCAGCACGCTTTCGATGAAGCGCCGCACGGTGGCAGTGTCGCCCAACGTTGCCAGTGGCTCCCCCATGAGCAAAAGGTCGAACGTGAACAAACCGCGATACACGCTGGGGCCGGGCTGAAACTGCGGCCGGCCGTCGATGATCTCAGCGACTTGGTATTGATTGCGCAAGTTGGCCTCGAGCACATACTGCAGGCCCGCGTCCGCCAGCTTGATTTTTCCGAATGGAATCAGATCAGTAGACGGCCACCACGCGGCACTGCGCCGGCGGGCTGCTTCCAAATCGGGAAAGGCCGGCGTCGCGGCGCCGGGAACTTGGCCATGCAGCACGATCAACTCGGCGTGGCGCGTGCCCCGCGGCAGTTCCAGCAGCCACTGCTTGTCCTTCTGCGTGGCGGAGATTGCTGCGGGACGTGACATCAGATAAGGACGGCCCTCGTTGCGCAGCATGCCTGCGGCTGCATCAAAAGTCAGCGAGCGCGGTGTGTGAATGGCAATGAGAGCCGGCCGCTCAGCGCTGTCGAAATCAGCGAGCAGGGCATCCACGCGCGGGCTGGGCTTCTGCGCCTGCAATTCGCGGCCGCAATCGAAATAAACCTCCGCCTGCGCGGAAAGCTCACCGCGCAGAATTGCCTGCGGATCGGGATTCGTCTGCGCCGGGAAGATCCAGAAGGCGTTGAGATAGACGTTCGGGTCGGGACTGTTCGGGGAAGCATGGACTTCAATGGCAAGCTCGCCGTCGCGATTCACATCTTCAGCCGCAAACAGGAAAACATACGGCTGATTCTTGCGGCCCTCCTCGACCGGATCGATCGTGCGCAGCGCAGCGCCTTCGACGCGCAGATCGAACAGCCGGCTGCCTTTGTTCTTTCCACCTTCGCAAATGCCCAGGGCAACCGTCTTGCTGGCGCCGGCAGCCACGCGCACGCGGTATTGCACCGGCCGGATGGTGCCCCAGGCAACATTGCGAAATGCGGGGTCCGCCGGCACGATCGGGGCGGCCCAGCCCGCGCCGCCGGCAATGCCGTGCAGCCGGCGCACCGTGCCGTCATCATAAGCGCTCGACGGAATCTCAAACGGCTCGGGCACCAGCGCAAAGGCATGTTGCTGGAAGCGCAGCGTGCCGCTGCCCAACTCCGTGGTCGCGATCGGCGCGCGGCTGTCGGCAAAATACTGGCGCGTCACCGGCAGCAGCGTATCCTGCACGCCGAAGGTGATTTCCGTAAGCGGCACGGCATAGGGACCACCGGGTCCGAAATCATAACCCAAGCCGCCACCGGGCGTAACCACGGTTTTCAGCCAATCATAAGGCAGGCAAATGGCAGTGTAATGCCGGCTGGGAGAATAACGAAAATCGACGGTCTGTTCTTGGGCGTGCAGGATCGCAGCGCAAAGCAGGAAAGCAAGCAGCGATCCAATTCGCGCAGGGGTCATGGCATTCCTCAAATCATCATTCAGCAATCGTATCTGTCCGGTACCGCGAGGCGCGGCCGTTGATCAAAAGCGCGGCGACTGAATCCACAGGCGAAGATGCGAGAATCGCATGAATGCGACTCTCGCCCGTTGGGTCATGAGGCGCTCGAAGTCAGAACAGAATTCCAAAGAATTTTTGGATAGACAACGTTACGTTAGAAAACTCACGCCGTAACGCATCAGTTTGCGATTCAAAGAAAATCGCCAACGGATAGAAACAACCCAACCGATGGAATAGAATTGTATCGGCTGGAAAGCCTCTCTGCTTTTGAGGCAACAATTTCTCTTTGCAGCAGCCAACTTCCCCTCTCCTGATCAAGAGAGGGGAGTTGCGGGCAATCTTCTGACTCGCTTTCTTCCCTCTCTCTCCAGAGCTGGGGCTGGGGGAAGAGAGTTGTCAGGTCAGGGCGCGCAAAGTCAGAATAAAATTCTGAAAGATTTTTGACCACAAAGCAACCGCTTGCACCGCGGAGCAGCGCGGAGTTTTGAAATCAAGAGAGTCCTTCTCGGCGTTCTCCGTGTCTTCGCGATGAGCTTTTATTGAGTTTTGTATAAATAAATGGAACCGTAACGCAATACTTGGCTTGCTGTCATTCAGGAGGAATCTCTTTTCAATCCAGCATAGTACTCAATTTCAAAAAGATGCTTCCAGCAAGACATTTGCCTTTTACTTTTGCAAACATCAATAAGGTGAATGACACGGCAGGGTGCCCAAATCTTCACAAGATCCTCACTGGATGACGGTGGTGGTGGTGGTGGATACCTCGTGCGAGACAACCGTGTACGAATCGGGCTTATTGCTGCCCGCGGGCTTCAGAATTCAGCTTGTTTGAGATCTGGCGTAGTCTCTTGTGGACGGCTGTTGCAACCAATGGATTCGCGGTTGCAACACTGCCCCACCAGGGGGCAGGACGACGAACCTGCACACGCATTTCAAAAACGCTGTAGTGCTTTCGTGTCTTGGGGGCAAGATTTGGTTCCGGCCTGTTCGAGTTGGGTATTAGCTGTCTTTAGACGGCTTGCATGTTTTGGCCAGACGATTAATCGTCAGACGCCGAAGCGCGCCAACGCGCTGGCGAGCACGCCGAATTGATCGGTCAACAAGCCTTCATAGCCGCAGGGCCGATCGTCCCAGAAGCGCCAGTCCACCCCGCTTTTGTTGCCGCCAAACACCAGGCCGCGCGCCAGGCCTTCGCACAAGCGGCTGAGCAGCTCGTCGGCCTCGGCTTTCATGCCGACGCAATAGAGCGCGTTGACGAAATGCCGGGACTGCGCCATGGTGCGGCCGCCGTTTTGATAATAACCCAGCGGATAGCCCTGCATGATGTCGGCGAGATCGGCGTCAGGAATATGCCAGAGATTGCCCGGCAAGCCCAGCAGCGGATCAGGCATGGCCACGCGCTTGGTTTCCTGCCACAAGCGCGCCATGATCACGCGCGCCTCCTCGACATCCAGCAAGCCGCAGCTCACCGCCGCGCCGTTGACAAAGAGAAAAGCATAATCATGCAGCTTGTTCTCGGCGCAACGCCAGCCTGCCAGCCAGCCGGTTTTCGGATTGTAAAACGCCGGGCGAAAGTTCTGGCGCAGCTCGGCAGCCCATTCCGCGAGGCCGGCGCCAAGCTCAGCGGCTTCCAGTTTGGGCAGAATTTCGGCGAGCACGATCAACGCGCGATAGAGAATCGCGTTCGAGAAGGCATCCTTCCAGCCAAAGGATACGACATCGAACCAGCAGGTACTCCATTGACTCGTGCCGCTCACACCGGTGCGATAGCGGCTCTCGATCAAGCCGTCGCCATCGAGGTCGCGGCCCCGCATCTTTGCCAATTGCCGCTGAATCGGCGCGCGATAATCGCGCAACCAGGTTGTGGTGCCGGAATGTTGCAGGTATTCCCCGAGTCCCAGCAAACAAGCCGCGCCGGTGAGCAGATATTCGTCTTCGGCTTCGTGAAAAACGCCGTGTTGCAGCATGTTGCCGCTGGTGTAGCCCTGGCCGCCGTCGAGCCAGCGTTCGAGCGAATCGCGCAGCATATCGACCGCGTGCAAATGCGGCAGCAGCTTTGGCATGCGCGTCGTGAGAGCCGACCAGTTGTCCATACAAATCGGGCAGTGCATGGAGGCGCCGTTGTTGCTGAAAGTCGCGGTGTCGGGGCGGTAGGTGAGTGCGGTGAAGGCGCATTTCTGCAGCGCCGCCACGACCGGGATTGGGGTGTCTTCTGCCGTGGGCAGATCAGGCCGGGCGAGCACGAAGTGCAGCTCGCATTCGAATTTTCCGGCGGGCAAAAGATAGTGGCCTTCGGGTTGGGGAATTTCACCGAGCTTGAGCTCGCCGGTGGTCATGTCCAGCGGGCGAAAGGCATCGCAGCGCCACAGCGCGTGGCCGTTGCTGGCTGCGAGGCGCAGCGTGCCGAAGCGCGGAGCATGCAGCAACGCGGGCAACTCCAGCAGGCCGGTTTCTCCGGCGCGCGTGATCTTGCCGATAAAATGCGCCGGGGAAACCGTCGGCCGCAAGCTCATGAGCCAGGCACTGCTGTACCAGGCATGGATCTCGCGTGAAGCCGAGCGGGAAGCGTACAGGATAAGACGATCTTCTTCGATTTCCCAACACAGACGATACTGCTGGCCCGCCTCCGGCAGCGCCAGCTCATACTCCACGCGATTGCCCTGTACCCGCGTGACACCCTGCACCTCATAGCGCAGCGTGGGCGCGGCCAGCGGCCGGGAAGCGAGCGGATGCAGCATCACGCCTTGCGGAAAACTTCCCGCCTGCTGGAACAAAATGCTGTGTGAGGTGAGGCCGCCGCCGTATTCATCGATGCCGAGATGAGAAAAGCCGGCGCGATTCAAATAGAAACCGACTTGCAGAAAGCGTGTGCGATAGCGGACTTCACCATGGCTGCGCTCGGCGGTCACGCCCGGCGGCAAACCTGTCAGGGCAACCCTCTCGGTCGCGAGCGTGCGTTCCTGCCGTGGCGCCAGGCCGGTGGGCATTTCGCCTTCGAGCAGGAACGCGCCGGAAACCAAATTCCACGAAGGCCACCAATTGTCGATGCCGCAGCGCCGCACTTCCAGCATTGCGGCCGAGGTGATCACATCGCCGAGATCGAACCACAGCACCTCGCCAGCCGCGGGCGAAGCAAGCTCGCTTGCTTGCAGATGCACGCGCCAGCGGCCCTCCTGCCAGAGCAACACGCGAAAGGAAGTCACCCAATCCAGGTCTTGATAGCTGCCGCATTTGTGATAGCCCTGCGCCGGCCGCACGCCGAGACGCTGCAGCTTGGCGGGACCGTGGCACTGCAGCACCCGCGCGTGAATGATGCGGCGAACCGGCGCCTGCGCCTCGCCCGCCAGCGGCGCGGTCCACAACGCGCGGCAAAACGAGAGGCGCGGATGCGAAAACAAATCACCCATCGGCGGCGTGTGATCCGCCGCCTGCAGCAAATCCATCGTCATACAAAATCACCTTGAGAGAACGAAGAGGCTTGCGATCGTTGGAAACGCGCATACCTACGCATGCCGAATGTTGAGGCACCGTGAACCGCCGGACTTTTGGCCATTCATCACTTTGTCATTTCGATGGGAACCTTCCTCACGTTGTCGTTCCCGCCGCTTCATCGTCAGGCTGATTCGTCGTGCTTCAGCCATTGCCCGCCGTTTTGCAGCGCCGGGAATCTTCATCTCCTTCCCTTCCGGTGCGCTCACGCGAGATAGCCGTAATACCGCAACAACTCGAGCGCGCCCGGCTCGCGTTCGAAGGCGGCGAGGGCCGCCGCATGCTTTTCCTCGCGCCAACGCCCGATCGACCGGTCATTCATTTTTTGGGCGGGATTGAACCAGGCGATGCTTTCCTTCACCCGCGCGGTTTCCGGATATTGCAGAAAGGCAGCGGTGAAATCTTCCTCGATGAAACGGCAGAGGCGGCGCAGGGTGGCTTCATAGTCGCGTACCAGCTCTTCATAGCGCACGGTGAGAACTTGCGGGTGGTCTTCCCAACGCCGGCCGGCAGCAACGTCCATCACCCAGCGATGCGGGGTGACCCAATAGCGCGTGGGGTCATTGGGATGCACCGAGGTGACCACGTCACGGCCGTCGCGCACGAGATGAATCAAGCGCACGCCCTTGCCGAAATGCTGCAGAATGCGGCCGAAGTAGATCACATTGCGCGGCGTCTTTTCGCACCAGCGCGTGCAGCTCGCGGGAATCTCGTGTTCCCGCAAGTAGCCGTAGATTCGCCCAAGCTCGAAAGGCGCGTCGAGATCGGGCGTGCGATTGTAAAGCCCGTCGGCGCCATAGCCGTCGCGGCATAGGGCGGTCGTCTCGATGTCGATCGCAAAGAGGCGGGGATGGCAGGAAAGGATCGACAGCAGCAAGGTGGTGCCGGAACGGCCGCAGCCGCCGATCACGATGGGCCGGCGGCTGAGCTGCCGAATGCGGCGGGCCTGCGGCCACGCGGCGCGGCGGTAAAGCTCGAGTGTCGCACGCCAGTTGGCGCGCTGCCAGGAGAGAGATTTCAACAGACGTTGCATCGATGTTCCAAAACGAAATCGGACCTCATCATTTCACCGCCGGGACGCGGTGATCGCAAAGTGAGATTTCCAAAATTCCCGGCGGACTTTGCGTTTCTGTGGTGGCCGTTAATACTACAACGTCAAGTATACTCTGTCTTCTTCAGAAGGCCAGCTCGACCCCGACGGGGTCGCATGGAATAGCCCGCGGGCAGCGCCCCGGGAGCAAATAGGATTTGTCGCATTTAGCCCTGCAAGGGCGGTATTCCTGGCGTGGTTCTATGGCGCACCGGCGGGGCTTGGTGATTTCTCCTGATTACAGCTTTCCCAGGGCGATGCCCTTCGCTGCTACCTTTCGCCCCCTTGGGGCTGTTTGTCTGCGCAATAGAATTCGACTGAACGTTGTAGTACTAACGATGTAGTATTAAGCACAAATCCGAATCCTGCCAGTCCTACCGAGAAAAATCACGCGCAAGCCTACTCCTTCACCGCGAACAGAATTCCGCCGCCGAGCAGCAGCAGCATGACGCCGGCAACGAGGTTGGTGGCGGAGGAGGCCGGCGGCGTCGCGGGCAGCGCGGTGCACACCACCAGCACCGCGCCGAGCACCAGGCAAATCCGGCCCAGCAAACGATAGACACCGAAGCTGCTGAGCTTGACCTGCTGGTGTTCCACCAGCACCGGCGTGCGCAAATCCGCTTCGAACTTGAGCAGTTCGGCGTGGCGCGGATCATGCCGGTTGTACCACCAGGCTGATCCGAAAAACACGATCACCGCAGCCACCGCTTCGCTCAGCATGTTGCGCACGAACGCGTGTTCCGGCCACACGCCGGCGATCATCAAGCCCAGGCCCGCCGCCAAAGCCGCGCTGCACGTGGCAATGCCCGACCACCACGGCGTGCGCGTGTAGAGAATACCGAGTGCCACCGGCATCATGAAGGCGGCGCTGAGTGAATAGAATCCCAGCGCAAATTGAAACGCGCCGCCCAGCTTCGGAATGTAGAGCGCGACCGCAATGCCCAGCACGCCGACGATCAACATCGCCAGCCGCGCCACCACGAGTTGATGGCGATCGGAAGGCGCGGTCTTGCGCACGCGCTGGTGCAGCGGCGCATAGATGTCGCGCGTGAGCGTGGCCGAAAGCCAGTTGAAGCTGTCGTTGGCCTGGCCCAAAGTAGCGGAGAGAATGGCGGAAACCACGAAGCCGATCATGCCGTGCGGCAGCAGCAGCAACGCGAGACTGACGAATGAAGCTTCGGCCGGCACCGCAAACGAAGGCCACAGCGCTGCGATGTCCGGAAAAACCAGACGCGAAGCCATCACCGGCAAAATCCACAACAGCGGACCCACCAGCGCGAGCACCGCGCAGAGCAAAGCCATCTTGCGCGCATCGCGCTCATCCGGCACGCTGTGATAGCGTTGCACCAACGCCCAGCCGACGTTGTAGCCGAGGATCACATTGAGCAAATAGGCGAAGAGAAACCAGATATCGGCCGTTTCATCTCGCAGGCGAAAAAAATCCGGTGGCGCTTCGCGCAGCAAACGCTCGAAACCGGCAAGCAAGCCCTGGCCCTCGCCGAGATAGAGATAGGAAACCGGAAAGATGATCAACGTCATGATGGTGATGATCACCGCCTGCACCGCATCGGAGAGCACCGCGGCCCACAAGCCGCCGATCACCGAGTAGATCACCATGATCGAACCGACCAGGATGATGGCGAGCTGGAACCCGGAAATGGTCAGACTGCCCAGCGCAAATGAGCGCTCGTTGAAGCCCAGCGCGGTGGAAACGAAAATGCACAGCACGTACAGGCCCTGCGCAATGCCGACGATTTGCGGAATCACGGCAGTGATGGAATAGAAGTAGGTGGTGGAAGGCGAATAGCGGCGATTGAGAAACTCCAGCGGCGCGCCCAGGCGGGCGCGGCGCCAGCGCGTGCTGAAGAAGAAATAGCCCAACAAATAGGCCCACACCGCGGAGGTGAACAGCACCACCGCGCCGATGCCGTTGCGATAGGTGAAACCGGCCGCCGCCACGAACATGAAGGCGGAATAGCCGGAGACCCAGTTGGACAGGCCGGCCAGCACCCAGGGAATCTTGCCGCCGCCGCTGAAGTACTCCGTGGTGTTCTTGTTCTGGCGCGCGGCATAGAATCCCACCCAAATGATGATGGCGAAATACAGGCCGATGAGGCCGTAATCAACGGCATTGACGGTTTTCAGATCAGGCATGGCGCGTGCGGCATCGGCATGTGGGGTTCATATTCTCGGCATCTCTCATCTCACTTTCTGAAACCGAGAAAGCAAGATGATTCATTGGTCAGTCGGTGATGACACCGGTTGTCTTCTGCCTGCCCTCGGCCTGTCATTCCGCAGGAATCTTCGTAGGCACTGAGGTCGGTTCTTGCCGGGGTTCAGTCCCGGGTGCGCGCTCTGGATCTTTCCTGAGCAACAAATCGAAGTGCAGGCCACCCGTGGCCGGTTACTTGATTTCGTGGAAGCAGTCGCTCGCTGTGTCATTCAAACGAATCTTGTGAAATACTTGGCACTGCGCCCGAATCTGCACGAGCTCCTGGCCAGGATGACATCAGGAGGGGTATTGGCGGACAACTTGGCGTTGCCGTTCCGGTTATCCCCTCCCGGCTGCCTGCGGCGGAATGAAGAACTCTACGTCGCCCAGCGCCAGGTCGAGCTTGTGCTGGTGAGCGATGGCGCCGGTGGCAAAACGCTTCATCTCTTTGGGCAAAGTGAGTTCCCGCGTGCCTGGCGAAGTGGCGGCCAGCATCGCCACCTCTTGTGCTGCCACGACAATATCGGATTGCGTGCTCCACAAACGCGCGCCGGCTTGCTGCGCCAGCCAGCGCAGAATCTCCACCGGCAGCGGCGCGCTGCCGAGATAGACGGAATGCCAGCCCCGGCAGGGTTTGCGCGCGAAAGCGACTTCTTCGCAATCACTCCAATAGCCGAGCGCCATTGCAGCCTCGTCGCGAACGGCAAAGCGTGGCGACTCCTTCTGCTGCACGCCAAACTGCAGCACAGGAGCAGGCGCGGCACTACGGATCAGCATCGGACCGGGCGTCGTGAGCAGCTTGAAGCGAAAGCCGGTGAGATGCGCCATGCGGCCGAGATCGAGCCGATCGTCGGCGAGAAAGCCCGGGGCATAATACCACACCACCGTGGCGTGGCTGTCTGCGAGCAGTGCGTGCAAGTGCACCATCTCTGCGTCGGTGAGCGCGAACAGATTCACCATCAACAGCAGGCGATACCTGTGCGGGTCAGCCGGCTGCAGGTCGAAGTGATAGAGAAAATCCACCGGCGCGCCCAGGCGATGCAACGCGCGTGCTTGGGAATCCATGAACCAGCGGGTGAAATAGTCCAGGCAATGGCCGCCTTTGGTAAAGGGCGCCTCGGCGCGCCAATGACGGGTGGCAAACAAGCTCTTGGCATCGTAAACCGCGGCGATTTGCGCGCACGAGCGCATATCCCACTGCTCGCGCTGCGCGCCCAATTTCATCAGGCGCGCCACCTCGGCAGTGATTTTGTCGTCCGCATACCAACTCCGCCGGGTGCGTAACACCGGGCCAAAATCAAACAACCAGCCGCCGTTGCCGCTGGCCAGCAGGCGGCCGAGATCACGCTGCAAGATGCGCTGCGTGCCCTCCCACGTGGTACAGCCCACGCCGCCCACCATGCACAGCTCCTTCTCGACCTGCGTTCCGCCGCTGCCGTCGGGATTGATCGGCGGCGGTTCGAGAAAGGTCGTGGGATCGATTTCCGCGAAATAGAGCTTGCCGTGAAGCTTCAGCGATTCCAACAAAACGCGATAGCCGGCATCACCGCCGAGGCCGCGCGTGCGGCCCAGCCAATTGCCGGCCTCGTCGTAGATCTCGTGTTCCCACCACTGCCGTTCTTCCTGGTTGGTGGTTTGATAGGAATACGGGCTGGCGAGAAAGTCGATTTCCGGACTGTTGAGAATCACCTCCGGTGCGAGATGCCCGCCCTCCTGCATCCACACGTTCTCCAGTTGATAGCCATAGAAAGCGCCGCACAAGACCCGGCCGTTGGTTTCCTCCTTGGCGAGGCGGGCGAAATGCAGCAGCGTGTTGGCATTGAACTCATGAAAGCGCTGATAATAGGTGATCACCTCCTGCTCGCGCGCCGGGTCGCGCAGCAGTCCGAAAGTGTTGTGCAGGCGCGCCTCGAGGGCCGGAACGTAACCGAGCTTTTCCTGCATCGCGGGATGCAAGTCCGGCACAAATTCCGCAAGATGATAATGCCATTCGCCGTAGATGCCGCAGCCGATTTGATAGCCGAACACGCGACTGCGCAGCGGCGAGGCTTCGATATGCTGCAAAAAGGCGCGAAACAGCTTTTCCATATCCGCCCGCCAGAGCTCCGAAGCCAGCGAAGGCTCGCGCAGTTGAATGCCCCACAACCAGCCGCCGTCTTCGCTGCGAATCACCGGCCGGTACTGGCGTTGATCCTCGGGTTGCAACGGCAACGCACAGACGATCAATTCGTCGGCGTGCTGATCCTTCCACCAATCCGGCACATCGAGCAATACGCGCGGAAGAAAAAAGGCTTGGGGATGTTGCGCCAGTAATTTGGCAAACAGCGCATCGAACGCGGACCAGTCATACAGCCCCGGCGCCGGCCAGGCGGCGTTGAGTCCCAGAATGGGATGCAGCAGGTTGATGCCCGCCTGTTTGAAAAATGGCGTGCTGTGCTCCAAGCCCCAACTCCAGGCGAGCAAGGGGAACACTTCCCTGCCGTTCAGGAGCAGCCGCGGTGCGCCGTTGCGCGTTTCTACCTGGCCGCGCGCTGCCGGCTCAGGGCGCAGGTTTTCGATTTCCGGAAGCATGGTCATATCGGCTGGTGCACTTTTTGGTGAAAAGGATGCTGGCTGCATGACATCATCCAGGAGGCAAGGGCTGACACCATATTGCAGGTCTCAACCGCGTGTCAATACACCAATCTCTCCGCCAACAGATCCCGCATGAAGCAATTGATCTCCCAAAGGTCGGCCACCGGCTGCCGAGTGTAGGGCAGGGCCATCATGTAATCGGGCGGACCGAACTCGGGACAGACTGTCAGCAACTTCGTGCCGGTCTGCTTGTGATGATCGACGATCATCTGCCACCACTGCAGGTGGGTGGCGAGTGCCTCGCGCCATTCGGGGGCGCGTGGGTCATTCACCTGCGGACCTTCCGGATGCCCGACGCGGGCGTGAATGTGATGGCTGTTCGCGATCGCCCGTTCGACCGCGGCGGTTTGATCCTGCAAGTACGACTCGTGCACGCAGCACCAGTGCGAAAAATCCGCGGTGAGTTTCAAGTCCGGCATGCTGTCCAAGAGCCCCATCGTGGCAGTCGTGGAAAACGTCATGCGACCGCGGTGGATCTCGTGAGTGACGAAGACACCGAGTTCCCGTTCGAGAGCGGCCGCGTGCCGGCAAATCGCGATATTCTCGGCGGTGGTGAAATAGTCTTTGCCGGTGTGGGAATTGACCAGCACCGGATGCAACTCTGCGTTGCGGCGATACTGCGTTGCAAAGCTCTGCGCATGCTCCGGTGGTGTGGCACCCTGCGTCCATTGCTGCGCGATGAAGAGGAGATCCAGATCGCGCAGCAGCGCGCGCAGCTCCTGGCGTTGATCAACCTCGACCGGCGCGTTCATTTCCACGGCCGCGAAGCCGCCGGCTTTTATCTTTTTCAGATTTGCGGCGAGTGTCGGCAATGGCATGCCCCACAGGCTGCAGCAGTATTTGATTTGCATGACGGTCCGCCTTCTCAGCAACGTGTGAGTGGATGAGCGCTCCCAAGCGAAAACTAGCGACTGTATCCCGCGGTGAAATGCAAAGAGTGAAGCGCTGTTTTATCCAGGAGCGGAAAGATCTGATGTGTTCTTGCCAGCGGCAGCTTGAACTTGATTTCAAACCTCAAATGCGCGAAGGCAACGCCGGCTGCAAAATCATAACCGGGATAGAACCAAATGCGCGCCGGCTCGTCTCCGACATAGACGAAATCATGCGGGAAATCACCGCCACGAAATTCTTCATTGCTCAATATCGTGTAATCTGTCTTGTCGACGGCCACGACAGAGAGTGCCGGACCCAGTGACAGCACAAAGTGCCGTTGCCCGGTGAACGGAAAGCGGCGGGAGAACAGCAGGGCGATATCCACGTAACCAACGCCGAAATTGACGTCAGCGAGCAGCTTCCTTGGCACCGGGCTGGAGTAGTAAAGACTCTGGGCGGGCAAGGAGAAGCGGCGAAACGCATAACTGACTTCGCCGCGCACGCCCAATTTCCTGCCGGAGCGATACTCGCGCCTGATGCCAAACACGACTCCGCTGTTCACACCGGAATTATGGTTGCTCGTGGTCAATCCGACTCCGGCTCCCAGGCCGAGGCCGTGCAGGCCGCGAATGGCGCCTTGCCGGCGTGCGAGGAACTCGTAGTTCACGAACGGGAAAACACTCGCGCCAATCAGCGCGCCCCTTATCGCGCTGCCATATTCGTCATCACCGAAGGGCGCGCCCACCACCGCGCCCAGCACCGCCCCAAAGGCAATACCCGTCGAAATGCTGACCACCTTGTCCACCGTCGAGAATTTCTTTGCGGGCTTCTCCGGGCCGGTCGTGTCGCAAGCAAAAGCCCTCGTGGTGAGAATGCGATTCTCCTCCTGCTCGTGCAACCAGGGAGTGCGGTGAACGGCAGCGCGCAAGGAAGTTTGGGCCTGAGCCCAGCCGGCGGCACAGAACAGTACACAAAGAATTCGTTTCATGAAACCATTCCGCGCGTCACTCCGCTTGAATGAATTCCCACTTCATCGCGGAAACCGCGCCGCGCGCGGCGGCATGGTCGGAAAGGCCTGGTGCGGCTCGCTTTGATACCAATAAGCCACCGAGGCGATGTCATCGGTCAGCGGTTGATATTGCCGCGTGGGCCACCAGCCCAGCGCCTGCACGGTGACGCGCAAATCCTGGGTGAAGCGAATGGGATCGGGCACATGCCAACGATACATGGCATGCTTGGGAATTTCGCCGGCTTCCTTGCGCCACAGCGGATAGCCGAGAAACGGCGTGGAATAGGTGTCGCCAAAACACCAGGCGCCGCCGAAGTAGTCCTCTGTGCCGGTGCCGCAAATGGTGGGATACTCGCCGTCACCATCGCTATAGAACTTCACCTCGCCTTCGCCCCACCAGCCGTTGGAAAGTTGTTCCCATGCGAGAAACGTGCCCACATAATGGCCGCGGCCGCTGACCTCCGAGAGAATGACGTGTTCGGGATGCTCGCGCTGCGTCATGCTGCGCCGCCATTGCGCATGAAAGGTGCCGGCCTGATCCGGCACTTCTTCCAACGCATAAGTGATCTGATAGAAGAAATGCGGCACTTCTTCCTCGCGCTGATTCTCGATGGTCACGCGCGCCCGTTGGCGGAACGGCATGGGCCAATAACAGTTGCAGCCGCCGGTGGGATTCACCGCCACCATCAGCGAATTGACGGTGTAACGCAAGCCGTGGCCCAGCGCAAAGAAATCGCCCAGCGGCACCTCGACAGAAGGCTCGGCCTCACCCTCCCAATAGAAACGCAGGATGCAATCGCGATACGCTTTCGCATCGGTGGTGATCCAGATGTGTTGCAGCACGCCCGGCCCGGCGAGGTCGGCCAGCACCGTGGTTTGCTGCGGCGGCAGTGCGATGCAGGGCCGCACTTTCCAGCCTTTGCCCAGGGTGAAGGCGGCGTTCTTGGAATCCTCGGGCACGGCCTGCGCACCGCTGCCTTTCTCACCGGAGGGATTCTCGGCCGAGATGGAGCGCGTGCGGCCGGAGGTGATCAGGGGCAGTCTGGCGAAATTGAGGAAGTCGTTCATGGGTATGTCATTCTTGTATGCGTCAACAACGCGCGTGGAACAACGGCCGTCTTCGGACCATTCGTCGCCAGCCAGAAATCGTGAATTTGTCCCGCAGGGACATCCGAAAGCTGAAGAGACTTTGCCATGCTTTACAGTCGTTCTCAATTGAATGAAAAGGCTTGCAATCTCCGCCCCTGGTGGGCGACGTTTGCAGCCAATGCATTCGCGGTTGCAACAGTGCCCCACGAGGGGGCATGACTGCGAACCTGCACACGCATAGGAACAATGCTGTAATTCCGCTGGGGACGATTGAACCTGAGATGAGGGCTCATCCTTCATTCATCCCTACGGGACTCTTGAAGAAATTGGGGCTCGTTTTCCCACCAGTGAATTGGTGACCTAACCTCGAGTGTCCCCACGGGACTCCGCTCGGCGCGTCCCGCAACAGCCGGAGCGGTTTACAAGTCAAGGCTTGACACCGATGAGTCTCCAACAGCTTACACCTCTCAGCCTGCGGCTTCAACTGCAGGCTACTTCTCGACTTCTTCTTCCCAATACCGCAGTTTGCCCACGCCCGGCTGGTCCGGACTGCCGTCGAAATTGAGATTGAACTGCGAGGGCGCCTGCTCGTGCAAAACCCGATCGCGATACTGAATCTTGACCGCGCCGGTGACGGCATAGTGAATCTTGTCCTGATCTTCCACCACGAACAGATGATAGGCGTCGGTCTCGTAATCGCCATAGCGTGTTTTGCCGGATCCATAGGTGTACTTGGGCCGGCGCCAGTCGCGCACCAGCTCCGCCTGCAAATCGAGTTTGGCGCCGATGAGATATTTCTTCTGCGGGGTCGTGATGGTCAATCCCACGGCCTCGGGAAAGCTCTCCACCTCCAGCATCTTCACCTGCTGCACGAGTTGCTCCGGCGCTTGATCTTGGTGATGCGGAATCAAAACCGTCACGAACACCTGCAGGTCGTTGGGATAACCGTGCCGGCCGATCATCTGATAGATGACTCTCTCCTGTTGCCAATAGCGCTGCTGCGTTTCCACACCTTCAGTCAGCGTGTGGCGCAGCGGGAAATGAATCAACAGCCGCTCCTCCCCTGCCACCGAGAGAGTCTGTAGAGAGTCATAGGCGGTGTCGTACCAACCCTCGCCCTGCGCCAGAATCTGCCGCGTATGCCAAAGATTGGCGAGGGTGAGATAGGTGTCCTTTTTGAAACGGACCACGTCGAACACCACGAACCAGTCCAGCTCTTTGACGTAGTTGATGATGCGATCGGCCTCATAGCCGAGATGATCGTCGCTGAGCCGCGTACGGCCCAAGTCGTAATGCTTGAGCGTGAGGAAATCAATCTTCTGTGTGCGCACCGGCCGATAGGCGCCGGAGGTGCGGAAGAAATCGAGCATGCTTTGGCCGGGCACCGCGGCACGCTGCGGCGAGGCATAACGATACTCACCCGCTTTCTGCCCGAGCGCGATCTTGCCGTCGCGCGCCACCACGCGATTGTGAAAATAATCGGCACGATAGGCGCCAAAAGGCCCGCTCGGCATGAAGTCGCGATAGCCGCCGTCGTGCAGCAACACGGTGTTGTTCTTCATCAGCAACACAATGCTGTTCTCATCCGAATTGCCGTGGTGCATCTTCTCTTCCTCCACCGGGATGGTGGTGCGCAAATACTCGCGGAAGAGCCAGCCGCCCTCGCCTTCATCGCGATAGTTGAACAGCAGGTAGGTGCTGTGCGGCTGCCAGCCGTTGCGCAGGACCATCTTCTTGCCCACGATGTCTTCGAGCACTTCCTGGCTGCCGCCGGTTGGCGCCTCTGCCGGCAGCGAGAAATCAGCCCAGCGGCAAGTCTCGGCCAGGGTGAGGGCAATGAACACGCTCTTGCGCTCCGGCAGCGGCGTGAGGAATTTGCGAAAGTATTGCGCCGCGGCCCAACGCAAGCGCGGGTCACGATATACCGCCGCGCCTTTTTCAAAGAAAGGAATCATGCGTTCCCAGCCGCCGCCCCAGGTGGCATCGCCGAAATCCGGCACCAGGCCCGCGGGACTCATCAAGGCAAGGAAGTAGTGGAAGTAGTAATTCATCACCGGGGTTCGATACAGGCTCTCGTCTGCGCGTATGTCGCTGGCATAGCCCAGCAGCGAATAGAGCCAGACGGCGTGATAACCGGTGGCATCTTCGATTTCCCACTGGCCCCAATTGTCATTGGCAATGGCATTGCCCATGGTCGCCCAATGCGGTTGCCGCGGATGCTGCGGCAGGACTTTGGCCGCGTACAGCAGTCCCTCCGCCCGCAGCATGGCGCGGTTCATCGCGCCCCATTCCTGAAAATCCACAAAGTAGTCGGCGCTCTCTGCGATGTTGTTTTCGATGGTGGCGCGCTCACTTGCGCTCAGCCGCGCGTGTTGCTTGAGCACGGCGTAAGCATGCACATATTTGCTGAACGTAAAGATATTCGGCAGCGCCGGCAAGCCGCGGGCAAACTGGGCCTGGGTCTTGTAGTAATTGGCGGGATAGGCCTGCTTGTGCTCGCCATAGTTGCGCAATAGCGAGCGGCTGCGCTCGAGATACTTCTGGTCGCGCGTCATCTCGAAGAGATTGGCGCACAACGCCGCGAGATAGACTTCATTATTGGGCGGCAGGTAACCAAAGACGTTGTTGGTGTCGATGTTTTGGCGCCAACGCGCGGCCTCGGCGGCGACATTGCGCCAGCCTTCTTCCGCCGCCGGCACGGCATAGGCCAGATACTCGGCTTTGGTAACCGCTTTGGTTTGGGCGCTCGCGGCCACCGCGATGGTCAGCAATGCTGCCAACATGCCAATAATTTTCATGCGCTCCTCTCAACCATGAATCTCAAACTCCGGAATCGTGCCGGTATCATAAACGCGGCAGGTGAGCGTGCGATCGTTTTGTGCGAGGCGAATGACGAGGATATTCTCTCCCGCGCGAGTGATTTGAGCGGAGGGCAGCGCGCCCACGGCGCTGGCAGGAAGCAGAGCCGTCACCAAAAACGGCGCCAGCGCCGGGGTGTGCGTCGAGACTTCCGCAAAGGGATGTTTGGCTGCCACCTCTGCGGGAATGGGCAAGCGGCCGGCTTCGGTGTGAATGCCCTGGCCGCTGGCCGTCACCGCGAGCAGGCGCGCCAACGGCCGCAGCGTGACAAAGCCGTCCGCGTTCGCATTCACGCTACCCTTGCCATCGAGATTGTAGGCGAAGAAGCGCGCCTGAATGGTCGCGGGCTGAACCGCTTTGCTGACTTTGTCAAGAACCAACACCGCCGGAAATTGATGCAGCACCACCACCGTGCGTGTGACGGACTGCACCTCGGGAATGACCAACTGATAAGCCGGCGTGGCGTCACTGGTCCAGTGAAAATAACCGGCGCGTTCGCCCGTGCGCACCACCCGCGCCACCGCCTCGGAGGGATTCGTGCCCTGCGAGCCATCGTGATACTGATGCGGCTTGCCGTCGATCAACAGCGCGCTGTGACCGAGCGTGGTGCGCATCATCCAACTCGGGTCGCTGAAGCTGTAGGGCGGGCGATAGGGATCGGCTACCAGCGTTTCGCCGAAGCATTTCACGATCAGGCTGTTGCGATCGGCATGCTCATGATTCGAAGGCCCGCCGCTGCGCATCGCCACCACCAAGTCGGCGGGCGCATAACCCGTGCGCGCCACGATCCAATCGAGATCCGAGTGCCAGAGCTGGGGCCCGGCGGGCGGCGCTTCGGCGCTGAGTTGCGCGGGATGCCAGGCGAGCGACCATTCATCCAACTCACCGCCCAGGTTTTCGGCAAACCACAAGGCGCGACCATCGTGAAATTGCGCCGCCACCCACATGGGCACCGCGCTGCGCTTGGGCTTGCCGGCCTCGCCGGACTTGGCGTTGCCGTTGTCGCCAAAGTTCACGATTTCGTAAGGATCATCCTGCACCGGCATCGCCATGCCGAAAGCATAATCGACGTGGCCCGGCCAGTTGATCATATCGATCAAATCGGCGACCTGAAACCGCTGCAGCACCGCGGTCGCCTGCACGAGGTTGAGGGCGGTGTAGTTGCCGTACGAGACGCCTTCGTTGTAGGAGCCGTCCCGGCTGAAAATTTCAGCGAAGCTGCGCAGACTGAAGATCGCCTGCTCCAGCCAGCGCTCGGTGTTTGCGCTTTTGCCGAAGTGTTGCTGATACACCACCGCGCCGATGGCGAGCGCCGAGGCCGGCACGGCTTTGAGGTTGGTCTTGTCCAGAATGTGCGGCCAATTGCTGAGATCGACGCGATCGCCGGGGCGATGCTCGAAGTAGGTGCTGGTGGGATCCATGCTCCATCCCACCACAGCCTCGGGATGGCGCATGCCGTACAAGCTGCGGAAGCAAGGCTCACAGCCGCGCTCGCCCATGATCGCGAGCCACTCGGCGCGCTCGTTGGGCGACACGGATTTGCCCAGCCAGTCCGCGCACAACGCAGCGGCAATCACCGAACTGGAGGCGCGTTGAATACCGATGACCTCCTTGCCAGCTTCGAGAAAATAGTCCCACTTGGGGAAGCGCATCATGGTGCGCAGGCAATCGGCGGACAAGCGCGCCGCCTCTTTGTCGCCGGTCATCAAATAATGAAAGGCCAGTTGCTGGGCCGCGTCACTGAGCCGGACAATGTGATAGAGGTGATCGTTGTAGCGCACTTCTTTCTTGAGAAACTGGCGCTCTTTCGCCCGGTCAAATGCCGCGAGACGGGTGCGCAGCGGCGCGAACAGCGGGTTCTCGGCGTAATGCCGGCGCATGTCCGGCAGGCGGTCTTCCGCGAAAAACAACGCAAAGCGCAGCTCCGCGCCGGGAGTGGCGAAGCCGGTACGCCAGCTCGACAAGTACAACGCGGGCAGGCTGAGAGTAGTGATCTGAAGGAATTCTCGGCGAGAAGGCATGGGCGTCCCTTTGTTGGCTGAATCGGCGAAGTCAGGTTTGCGATCTACAGGTTCGATCAAACGTCTTGCATTTGCAGACGCTTTTGCTATATTTCCGGCGCATCTTGCTGAGTTCAAACTGCCAAGGAGTCAACCGCCATGCCTGAAGAGATAAGCATCACCTTACCTGCGAATCTCGATCTGGAATTCAAGAATGCCCTGCAGGAAGAGGGTATTACCCCTAGCGAATTCGTGAGCGCCGCTCTCGAAGAGTATCTATTTGTGCGCCGGTTCCGGATGCTGCGCGAGCGCATGATCAAGCAGGTGCAGGCTCAAGGCATTTTTGCCGATCAAGACGTTTTCGACCGGGTCTCATGAGGATAGTCCTCGACACGAACGTCCTGATAGCAGCCTTCATTGCTCGAGGGCTGTGCAGCCGTTTGCTTGAGCATTGCTTTGAGCGCCATGAACTCTTCACCTCAGAATTCATCATGGATGAGCTGAGCAATAATCTCGTCGGTAAGTTTCACGTGAATCCGAATGATGTTGCAGCAGCCCTCGATCTCTTGCAATCCAAAATGCAGACGGTTACGCCAGTTGCACTAAAGACGCCGATTTGTCGCGACCCGGAGGATGACATGATCCTGGCAACGGCGCTGGCAGCGGGCGCCGCCTGTATCATTACCGGTGACAAGGACTTGACCGGCCTGAAACGTCTCGAAACGATCGACATTCTCTCCCCAACGGACTTCATCGACTACGAATCCCGCCGTCCATGAGATTTTCCTTACCTCGATCTCATTGACACACTATCCTCCCAATACCGCCACTTCACATACCCGACGCGATCAGGGCTGCCGTCGAGCTGCAGGCCGTGGGTGTTGGGCAAAGCTTCCATCAAAACCTTGCCTTGGTAGATCACTTTCAAAACCTCGGAAGCCGAGTAGCGCAGCGTGCCGCCTGCGCGCGTAACGAACGCGAAATGCGCGTCGGTTTCCACATCGCCGTAGGCGACACGGCCCGCCTCCCAGGTGTAGCGCGGCCGGATGTTCTCGCGCACCAACTCCGCGTGCAGATCGATTTTGACACAGAGATACGAAACGCGGTCGCGGTCCTTGATCTCGAGGCCCACCGCCGCCGGGAACGCCGCCAGCGGCAGCAGCCGCAGCTCGGGCAATTTAGCCGCGGCCTGCTCGCCGGCTCTTAGCGGAATCAGCGCCGTCACGAAAATCTCATAGTCGCCGGCGCGATAATGGCTCGCTTGCGTCTGATAGATCGCAATCTCGTCTTGATAGTGCCGGGTCTCGGCGTAGGTGCCTATTGTCTTGGCGCGCGTCTCCAAAAAGCGAATGAGCAGCCGCTCGTTCTGCGGCAGCGCGAGATTGCCGATGGAATCGATGGTGGTCACGAAATAATTCTCGCCTTGCTCGTGAATCTTGCGCGTGTGCCAGAAGTTGGTGAAGGTGTAGTAATCCGTCTGCTTGACCTCAACCGCATCGATCACCATGAACAGGTTCTGCTCCTTGAGATACGTGACGATGCGGTCCCAGGCATAGCCGAGCGCGTCATCATACAGGCGCGTGCGGCTCATGTCCACCTCGCGCAGCGTGAGAAAGTCGATTTTTTGCGTGCGCACCGGCCGGTAGGCGCCGGAGTTGCGCACGAATTCCTGCAGCGATTGCCGGTTGTCGCGCTTGTTCTTGCGCACCACCAGGCGGTTGTGGAAATAGTCGGCGCGGAACTGGCCGTAAGGCCCGCTCGGCAGGCCGTCGCGATAGCCGCCGTCATGCAGCAACACCGCGCCGCCGGACATGAGCAGGGAGAGGTCATTCTCGTCGGAATGGCCGTGGTGCATCTTTTCCTCTTCCACCGACAGCGTGTGGCGCAAGAACTCGCGATGCACAAAGCCGCCCTCGCCTTCGTCGCGGTAGTTGAGCAGAAGATAAGTGCTGGCCGGATCCCAACCGTTGCGAAAGACGATTTTCTTGCCGACTACGTCATCCAGCACTTCCTGGCTCAGCGAGTGCGGCGGCTGCGGCGTGAGCGTGCTATCGCACCATTGCTGCGCCAGCGCAAAGGTGGAGGCGGCGCCCGTGCCAGTTTGCGGATAGAGCGCGGTCATCTTCGCGAACATGCGCTCCGCCACCCACTTCAGCTCAGGATCGCGATAGCGGCTCGCCAGCCGTTCGCACACTGCGATGTAACGATCCCAGGTGGGATTCCAGTTGGCATCGCCGAAGTCGGGAATATTGTGGGCCGGGGTGAAGAGGCGTTTGAAATACTCGGCATAATAGCGCATCATGGGCGAATCGAACAGCTCCTCGCGCCCGCTGATCTCGGCATAGGTAAACAGCGACAGCAGCCAAATGGGATGATAGATGCTGGCATCTTCGACTTCCCACTGGCGCAGATTGTCGCCGGCGATGATTTCGGCCATTTGCTTCCACCGCGCGGCATGCGGATGGCTCGGCAGCGCCAGGCTGCCGTAATACAGCCCTTCGGCGCGCAGCATGGCGCGATTGTGCGCGCCCCATTCGGGAAAGTGAAACACGAAGTCCAGGCTGTGCGCCAAGTCGGTTTCGATTTTCGTCCGCCTCTGGTCGGTGAGCACGCCGCTGTCGCGCACGCGCAAGTAGGCGCGTACGTAGGGCGGCAGAAAGAAGAAATTCGCCAGCGCCGGAATGCCGTTCACATATTCCGCGCGCGTCTTGGCGTAGTCTTTGGGATAGGCTTGGCGCAAATCGCCATACTCGGCGAGCAATTGCGCCGCGCGCTCGGCATGAATCTTCTCGCGCGTCTCCTGATACAGGAATCCCAGGGCATCGGCGAGGTAAATCGGTTCCGCCGGTGAGTTGTAGCCCCACAGCTCGCTGGGATTGACTCTGGCCTGCCAAGCGGCAATCACTTCCGGATGCTTCTGCCAGGCGTGGGCCACGGCCCGGTTGATGTAATCCAGGTACTGCGATTTTTGCGGTTGTGCCGAGAACGGGAGCGAGAGGATCATGAGCAGCAAAAGAATGGAACGGATGGGAAGGATGGTCATTCGGGTCATTGCGTTGGCCAAAAGATCAAGTCGATACAAGTGTGGTCGCAGGGGGAATCCGCGCCTCTGCCGTCGAGCGCACGGGGGCAGATTCGCGGAGATATTCAAGATGACAAAACTTCGAGCAGAGATCATGAAAGTCGCCAAAGACCGGAGGGTGACAGCGCGAACTGCATCTTCGGCGACTTTCGCAACATTGCCCTGCCGCCCGGCCGGAGCCGACCGCGGCAGTCACTGCGAACAAAAAATGCTCCCAAGGCGGCGCTCGTCCCTGGGAGCATTCACAACGCATGGGCGCGACGCAGGCTTCAGAACGTCAAATTCAGCGAGAAGCGGTGCGTCGTGTCGAGAATGCCGAATTCCGTGAACGCATAATCCAGCACCACCCGGTTGTCGCCCATCGGGACTTTGAGGCCGGCACCGGCGGAGAAACCTTCCTCGGTGCGCCGCGCTTCGATCTTGCGCTGATCGAACTCGTTGCGCTTGGAGTCGGTCACGCCGGAGTAGTTGAACTTGTAGCCGCCGCGGAACGCCAGCTTGTCAGTGAAGGAAAACTCGCCGCCGGCGAAGATCAGTTGATCGGAATCCTGCGGCTTGGTGGCATCCGCGAGCAACGCCACGGTGTACTGTTCCGCCTGCACCACGTTGATCGAACCGCCCACGCTGAACACCAGCGGCAGCGGCGAGCCGATGTCGTAGAACTTCAGGTCACGGCCCAGGTTGTTGATGCGGGCGCCGATCACCGCGCCCCGGAAGCCGAGCTTGTAGAGCGAGCCGAAATCAAAGGCGTAGCTGGTGGCGCTGACATCATCGATGCCCTGGCGGATGAACTTCACCGTGGCGCCGAGCGATAATTTGTCGGTGAAGTTGCGTGCGTACGTCACCTGCACCGCCAGATCAAGATAATCATAGGTTGAGGCGGTTTCGGTGTCATAGGGCTTGAAGGTGTTGAGCAGGAAGCTGGGCACGGCATCGCGATCGGCGGTGATCCCGGAGACGCCCAGGGTCACAAAGCCAATGCCCAGGGTGCCAAAATCGCCAAAATCATGCGCAATGGCGCCGGCGTTGTGGGTCAGGTCGGCAATCCACCGGTTGTAAGTGAACGTGGCCTGCCATTGGTTGTTGCTCAAGGCAATGCCGGCGGGGTTCCAAAACATCTGGTTGACGTCGCCGGAGACCGAGGTCGCGGCCGACCCCATGGCTACGGCGCGCGCGCCGACACCGACCTTCAAGAACGCCGCGCCCGTGAGTCCGGTCTTTTTCACCTGGCCGAAGCCCATGCCGGCAGTCACGAGCACCACCAACAGCGCTGCGATGAGGCGTTGTATGTGATTCATAGTTGATCTCCAAAAAAGTGGAAAACTGCGCAAATTCAAAACGGACGCGAATCAACCGCAGCGGTTATCTCAGAATCGAGAAGTAGCCGGTTTGCTGGCCGCCAGGGTACTCCGCCACGTAGATATACAAGCCACTCGTGACTTCAATGCCGTCTTTGGAGAACATGTCCCAAAACAGCGTGCCGTCATTCGGGTTGGTGCCGGTGAATTCCAGCACATCGATGACCTGGCCGGCAACATCGAGAATCGTGATCTTCGTGCCGGTGGGCAGATTGAAGAACAGAATCTTGTGCTCCAGGCCGGTGTCATGCAGGGCTTGTTTCTTGTAGGGATTCGGTTTGACGCGAATCTTCAAGTCGCCTGACGCAATCTTGGCCGCATCCGCCAGCGGTGCCTTCAAGATGAAATCCGCACCGACCTTCTTCAGGCCATCCAGCGTCTTCGGGAAGAAGGAGTTGCCGGTGGCAAAGTGATAGGTGCCTTCCCACAGACCCGAGGCGCCATTCCAGTTGTTCTTGTGGCTCTCCAGGCTGGTGAAGGGCTGGCCGGCGATGTTGCCGCTTTCATTGTCGTAGGCGGCCACATAGTACCAATACTTGAAGCCGAACTGCACCAACTCGTTGATGTCTTCAAAGACGTACTTGTACTGCCCGGCGTCGGTGCCGGTGTTGAGGAAGTTGGCCAGTTCCGCCTTCGGGATGGTGCGCACGAGTTTGTACGGGCCCCAGGCGTTGGGATCCTGCACGCGGTAGAAATCGGCCGCGGTGCTGATGTTGGGATTGTTGGGCCGGCCCAGCGCTGCCAGCTCGGCATCGGTGGGGTTGGCCTTGGTCTGCTGATGATAGGTCTCCATGATGCGGGTGCCCACCTCGAGCGAATTCACCCGCGGGAAGGCGGTGGTGCGGTAAATCTTGTAGCCCGCAAAATCCGCCGCGGTTTCCGCACGGTTGTCCCACTTCACGTTGACCTTCACGCCCACGCTCGGCTCGATCTTCATGTCGGGAGTCGGCGGCGGGGTCGGCACGTTCCAGTTGTTGTCATAGGCCCACTGCGCCGCTTTGCGCGACTGCCGTGCACCCTGCAACCGGAAGCCCATGTACTCCACCATCACGATATTGATGGTCTCACCCACTTCGAGCGAGAAGGGGCCGACACCCACGTAGAAGTCGCCGTCAAAGCCGTGGGAGTAGGAATAGCCTTCGGTCCAGTCATCTTTGGCGTTGGGGTTGCCCAATTCCCAGTTCTGCACCCAGGAGTTGTTGTACTTCATGCTGCCATCGGGACGGCCGCGCTGGCCTTCCGGCTTGACGATGCCGACGAAGGAGAGCGGATCGCCTTCAACATAGGGTTTGCTGGTGTCAAACCAGTTGGGATCAGGTTTCAGCTCGAACTTGGTGCGGTCCCAAATCTTGCCGCCGTTGGCATACCAGGTGCCCATGGAAAGAATGTGGTTTTCCCAGGCATTGTGATCGTTGTTGCCGTAGCCTTTGCTCACGGAGGTGAACCAGCCGCGTTGCGCGCCGGTGCCCACCGGGTGGCTGTCGTAAATTGTCTTCTTGTCGGGTTGCGCCACGCTGCTGCCGTTGGCGGGCAGCGCGCCTTGCTTCGCCGCGATCCATTGGTGGCCGACGTACAGATCTTGATACCAGCGCCGCGGGTTCATGGTATTGCCCAGCGTGCGCTTGCCGTCCACCGCCCACGGGATGGTGACCTGCTTGCCTGAGGCCGTGGTAAAAGTCCGGGTGGTGGTGAGATCACCAGGCGAGGGCCCGCTGAAATTGACCGGCACATCCCAGGGATTGCCGTTTTCGTCCGGCGTGGCATCGTAGCCGGTAATGACGCCGGTGAACCAGCCGGAAGTGCCGCGCGTGCCCGCCAGGCTGTTGGTCATGCTGTTGATCGGCTCGCTGCGCATGTTGAGCACCAAACAGTTGATGCGGTTGTTGGTGCTCTCCGGGGTGCCGTTGCCGTCGGCGTCGAGCACACCGGTGTTGGTCAACTCGAATTCAACCGCGATGAAGTCGTTCATGTTGGCGTGGTTGACTGCGTACTGCCGCACGCGCATCTTCACATAGACGCCCATGTTGGTCGGGCCTTCGGCCTGATAGAGAATTTGGTTGCGCGCATTGGGATCGACCCACTGCGCCGCATTGTCCGCCAGGCGCTGGTTGTAGGGCGCCGGCAGGCTCACCTTGCTGGTCTCAAAGGCATAGAGATAATCCTTGGCCCGCGGATCGGTCGAGGAAGTGAAGTTGTTGATGCCGGGGGTGTACTCGATCATCTCGATGGCCTGCTTCCACGGAATATGCATGTCGGTGCCGGCGATGTTCTGGGTCGGTGTGGTCCATTGCCGCTCGAGATTACCGACGCGCACCAAATACCAGGACTGGTTGGGATTGTCCTGTTGCTCGTAATACGTCTTTCTCACCCAAGTGGGCGCGAACGTATCCCAGAGATCGCCGGCGGTGATGACGCCGACCTTGGGATAGGGGTCATTGGGTTTGGCGAGGCTCTGAGCCAGGAGATCCTGCTGGAACAGCACTCCGGCCAGGAGTCCGACAAGTATGACAAGGAATTTGGTTGATTTCATAGGTTTCCTCACGATAGAGTGGAGAACGCAAAGTTCGAATCACGGCTGAAGCGGGCCGCGCGGCGGCGGCGCTTAGAACGAGAAATCAATGCCGACATAGATCTCACGCGCGATGTCGTAGAGCGGCAGACCATCCTGCGTCGTCGGCCGGTTCAAATCGCCGGTGGGATCCTGATTCTTCTCCCACAGGGTCGAGCTCGGGATATTGTAGCTGTCCCAGGTCAGGATGTTGCTCTGGTTGAACAGGTTGCGCCCTTCCGCGAACAGCCGGGCGAAGCGCGTGCCGCCGAGATTCAGGCCCTTGGACAAGCGGAGGTCGGTGCGATAGCTCCACGGCGAGCGGTCTTGTTCACGGCCGCGCGGATCCGTGGTGGTGTTGGTCAGGAAATACCAGAACCCGCTTTGCGCCGTGCTGATGCCGGTCACATCGATGTCAAACGGCAGATCGAGCAGGAAGGTCAACGACAGGCGGTGTTCCCGGTCGAAGCCGGAATCCAGCGCGTTGCCGCCGCCGGTGATGTTCACCGGATAGGTATTCCACTGATAGCGATCGTCGAAGGGGATCGGCCCATCCACCACCGAGAAGGAGTTCTTGTTGATGGAGATCGAAGAGGCATTGGCCGCGCCCTTGATGTAGCTGTAGGAGTAGGTGAAACGGCCGGACAACCAGCCCGAAGGCCGCTTCTCCAGCGTGACTTCGATACCACGGGAATCGGCGTAGCCAAAACTGGTCAGATAGGTGTAAGAACCAAAGCCTTGTCCGGCCACCGGATTGATCGTGTAACCGGCGGTGCCGTAGTTGCTGATGTCGCGGTAATAGGCCGTGACGTCAACCGAATAGTCCGGCAGGAACGACCACTGCGTGCCGATTTCGTAGGCTGTGGCCTTGGACGGCTCCAAACCGACGTCTTGCAGCACGGGCAGGGAAGGATTGGCCCAGTTGCCGTAGTTTTCGAACAGCAAGCCGAACGGCGGCGGGGAGAAGAAACGGCCCCAGGAATAGTGCATGGCCGCGTTGTCGGAAATCGGGTGCGAAATACCCAGGCGCGGGCCGATGAACCATTCCACCGGTACATTGGCGGCGCGCAACTGCGTGCGTTGCAGGGCGCCGTTGGCAAGCGTGTCGGTGCGGGAAACGTTGTAGAAATCTTTGAACTGCTCGGCGCCGGTGTCAAACGCATCCACGCGCACGCCGGCGTTGATGATGATGCCCTGATACTCGATGCGATCCTGGGCGTAGAAGGCCCATTCCTTGGGATGCAGCTTGTACGAGGTTTGTTCGAAGGGGAAGCTCTTGTCGAAGGTCTTGATGACCTGGGTGCGTTGCTGGAAGTTCTCCACCGTGTGATAACGGTACAGGAATCCGGCTTTGAGCTGATGGTGGAAACTGATCTGGCTGGTGATATCACCTTTCAGTTGCAGGGCATTGCGCTTCAATTCTTCGTAGTACCAGCCGGGCTGGCCGAAGCGATACTGGCCGGAGCTGAAGGGCACGTCGAAGTAGCGGTCGTTGCCCGGGTCGCCGGTGAAGGCGGTGCGGCGAGTGCCGATCACACCGTTGCCACCCACGCCCAGGTACTTCTCGGATTGCTCCTTGCTGCGGAGAATCAGAAACTCGCCGTTTTCGCCCTCTTCGATGATGCCGTCGCCGTCGTCATCGGAATAGCCGAAGCGCGAGGTGCGGCCGGTGTAGCTCGCGCGCACGTCGAAGAAGGTCTTGGGCGAAATGTTGTTCGTCCACGCCAGGTAGCTCACAATGCCGAGCTTTTCGTTTTGGGGATTGCCGAGCGGGAAGAATTTATACTTGCTGGTGAAGGAACGATTCTTCCAGCCTCCCAGCACGCCGCCGTCGTTGACGATGGCATTGGCGGTGATCTTCTGGGTATTGGTCAGATTGTAGTTCAACTTGAGCGAGGCGTTGGCTTCGCGGTTGAACTCATCGAGAAAGCGGCCATTGGAGTTCAGCAAACGGCCGGTGAAATAGAAGTTGCCCTTGCTCGTCAACGGGCCGCCCAGTGACAGCTCGGCGTCGACGGTGGGATCACTGGCCAAACCGTAATGATCGACGCTCGCCTGATTGAACGTCATCAGGTTGGCCTTCACGCTGTCAGCCGCTTTGCGGTTGTTGAGCAGGGACTGCTTGTCCGCCAGATAACGTGGCAGGTCGTTATAAAGCTTCGGGCCGGCATAATCCAGGCCGCCGGCGCTGCTACGCATGAACAGCTTGCCGGAAAGCTTGCGGCCGCCATCGCGCGTCGCAATGTTGATGATGCCGGCGGAGGCAGCGTCATACTCCGCATTGAAGGTTCCGGCCAACACCGCCAATTCCGAAACCGACTGCGCGTTGACTTCCACCATGTTGGTTTCGTTGCCTTCCGAACGGCGCACGCCGCTGTAGGTCTGGTAGACCTGGTTGCTGCCCGTGCCGCCGGAGAAATAGGTGTCGGAGATGTTGATGCCGTCCACCAGGGTGCGGGAATCATACTTGCGGCCGCCGCGAATGTAGCCGCGGAAAGTGCTGGCCGTGGTTTCCACGATCTGCGCGATGCTCGAGGTCGGCAGGGTATTGTTCAACTCGGCGATGCCGATGTTCGAGCGCGAGGCCGTCAGCGTCCGGTCGACCAGCGGCCGCTCCGCCACCACGGTCACCTCTTCGCCGGCCACCATGGTTTGCGTGAGCGAAATGTCGATCGGCGTGGTGACATCCAGGCTCACTGCGATATTGCTGATGGTGACGGTCTCATAACCGATGTAGGTGACCCGCATGCTGTAAACCCCCGGAGGCACATTCAGAATGAAGTAGTTGCCGTTGGCATCACTGCTGGCGCCCAGGGTGGTGCCGACCACCACCATGTTTGCTCCCGGCAACGGCGCGCCGTTCTGCGCATCTTTCACCGTGCCGGCTATCTTGCCCAAGCCGGCCAAGGCGCTCGTCGCGCCCAGGAAAACGAAGGCAAGCAGCAAGGCGCCAACCACACTTCTCAACGTTCGATCATGCATAATGACCCTCCGTGTTAGAAACCAGGGGATAAATGAGTATCAGATCGTTTCGTGGGTACCGCCGTCCTTTTACCGAAGCGCAAGAATTTAGCCGGCCGTCACCTCCTTCCTTTTTGGAATTTCGATCCTGCGTGGGTTACGCTTCCTGACGCGAAGCACTTCTTGACGCCTGAGCCGGCAACACGGCCCGGCGACCGGGCACTGATTTCAAGACCAGCGCACCGGTCCGCAAAGCTGTCCACCCCGGACCGGGTCTGCGAGAATCTGCTCACCGAACTGACAAATGCGACGTGGGGGAGCGGCTGACGAATTGGGGAAGAGTCGAGATTGGAGCATGAACCGTTTCGTCTGCATGAGTGTTTTCGACCAAAACCAGTTCAACGAATTATGGAGGAACTGCCGCGCTCTTCCTCGACCGCGGCACTGCGAGACGGCACAAGGAGAACAAGAGGGAAATCAGCCAAGTGGCCTGAAAATCAATCATTATTGCCGCCAATATCTTTGCTACCGCTGCGGAAAAAATTGGCTTTTTTGGCGCATTGCTTTTTGGGCCATCGCAGCGATTTGCGGCTTGCTATTCGAGGCGAACTCTGTTACCATTGCGCAGTCTCCGCCCGCAGGACGCCCGCTCGCGACCAGTTTGCCGCCCGTGTGGCCACTGCGCCCGATCAGCGCAGGGGAATTCGCGCTCCCTCCCCTGCCGCCGGCTCAATGCCAGATGCCAAAAAAGAATTCACCGGAAAGGCAATGAAATTTGCGCCGGCGCGGTTAGATTAGTGTCCGTCAAAAAGCATCACCGCCCGGGCGCTTCGTCATGAACAAGAGCGAGTTTTAATCGACTTGTGCAGCTTCGGAGTCAAGCGCTTTGGCGGTTTCTTCATTTCTGGGCAGAGGCGACAGATTATCTTTGCCGGCGGTGCCGGTGAATCGGCCTTATCATTTTGTAGAATATTTGCTTATGCCATCCCGGCGGATTCTTCCGGATTTGGCACGACGCGAGGATTCATGACACGGCGACCAGCGCCGGCAACTCAACGCACTGGCCGCCTCCACCTACTCGAACCTCTCACCCCCACCGGAGGTCAGGAATGCACATCATCGGCATGCACGTACTTGACGCCACGATCATTGTTGCCTACTTCGCGGTCATGATCTGGATCGGGAAGATCCTCCAGAAACGCATGCACAGCACCGAAGACTATTTCATGGGCGGCCGCCGCATGGGCCGGCTGTATCAGTTCTTTCTCAATTTCGGCGGCTCCACCGACGCCAGCCAGGCCGCGGCCGTCTCGCGCGAAATCTACCGCCAGGGCATTGCCGGCATGTGGATTCAATACCTCGTTCTCTTCCTCACGCCCTTCTACTGGTTCACCTCCATGCTCTTTCGCCGCGCCCGGCTGGTGACGCTCGGCGATTTCTTCACCGAACGCTTCGAAAGCAAGTTTTTGGGCGGTGCCTTTGCCGTGTTCACGATCTTCATGGCGCTGTTCGGCACCGCGGTGGGTTATCTGGTCTCGGCGAAGACGTTCATGGCGCTCACGCCCAAGCCGGCGTCGGCCTACACCGCGGCGGAAAGACTGAAGGTGGATTCCTACTACGAGTATCGTGAACTCAAAGTCCTCTATACCGAGGGCAAACTGCCGGAAGAAAAGCAGGCACGCTATCAAGAACTGCGCAGCATGGACAACAAGGGCCAATTGGGCGCTTTCATTTCCCACGTGAAGCCGGTGTATTTCTATTTCGCCTATGGCACCATCGTCTGCATCTACGTGCTGCTCGGCGGACTGACCGCCGCCGCCATGACGGATGTCATCCAGGGCATTCTGATGATATTTTTCTCCTGCCTGCTCATCCCCTTCGGCTTGATCAAGATCGGCGGATTTTCCGGCCTGCACGCCGCGGTGCCGGAACACATGTTCTGGCTGTTCGGCACCGAGGCGCTGAGCGAATATGCCTGGTACACCATCGCGGCGATGTCGTTCGCCAATCTCGTCTCGATCACGGCGGTAGCCACCGGTATGCAGGTGAGCGGGTCGGCGACCAACGAGAATACCGCGCGCTTCGGCATTATCGGCGGCATGATGTTCAAGCGGGTGATGATGATTTTTTGGGCATTCGCCGGCCTGCTCGCCATCGGCTTGTTTGCCGGGCAATTGAATGATCCCGATCTCATCTGGGGCTACATGACGCAACAGCTTCTCGGCCCGGGCTTCATCGGCATCATGATGGTCGGCATTCTGGCTGCCAACATGTCCTCGCTGGATGTGCAGTCGGTCTCGCTCGCCGCGTTGTTCGTCAATCAAGTGTACAAGCCACTGGCGCCGCACAAATCCGAACAGCACTACATGGCCGTGGGCCGCGTGGTGATCTTTCTCACGATTT
Organism: bacterium; assembly: GCA_023150945.1. Classification (NCBI taxonomy): domain Bacteria; species bacterium. Next base: position 49,453 of record JAKLJX010000009.1, read on the forward strand.
TCGGCGGCATCGGCATGGCGCTCTACGTCAAAAACTTGCTGGAGCTGTTCAAATACTTCATCAGCATGCCGGCCATTTTCGGCGCCGCGATCTGGCTGGGCTTCATGTGGCGCCGGCTGAGCGCCAAGGCGGTGACGATTCAAGTCTTCGTTTCGTTTCTGATCATCGTCATCATCCCCAATCTATTCACCACATGGGGCGTGACGCGCGGCCATGCGCCGTTTCTGAAGCAAACGGAAGAACGGCAAATCGTCGTTCACACCAAGGCGCTGCAGACCGACGTGGATGCCGGCCTGGCCCGCGAAGTGGGCGAACGCATCGCCAAAACCCGCGTCATTCCGCCCTACCCGATTTTCTTCGACAAAATGGCGCGCGAGAATCCCGAAGATCCCAATTCCCGCCTGATCGGCATCGGCCGGTTCAATGCCGAGTTGTGGGTGCTGAGCTGGTTCGGCCTCGATTTTTCCGGCTTCAACAAAGCCCAGCTCGAAGCCACGCGCTTCGCGTTCGATGCCCTGTTTCCGCTGCTGTGCTTGATTGTGCTGAGCTATTTCACCCGGCCCGCCAGCCGCAAGACGCTGGACTTTTTCTTCGCCAAAGTGCACACGCCGATTCAGCCCACGCACGAAGAAGACACGCGGCTGGTGCTGGCCAACGCGGCACACATGCAGCACTTCGAATCGCGCAAACTCTTTCCCAGAACCCAATGGGAGTTTCACAAGCCGATGAAGATGGATTACCTCGGCTTCTTCGGCACCTGGGGACTGGTTGGGTTGATCGTTTTGTTGTTGTGGATTGTGGTCAATCTCGGTGCTTAGCACAACGGCGCAAGGCCGGACTTGGACACAAGGGCTGGCAGAGAAATCTCCTCACTCCGCGTCCAAGTCCGACTTCGCATGTGTATCCAACGGAGACTTGGCATGAGTATGAACAAAAAATTCCGTCTCAACCGTCTCTTTGGCACCTCCGGCAAATGCCTGGATGTTGCCATCGACCACGGCTTCTTCAATGAAGTGAGCTTTCTCAGCGGCATCGAGAACCTCGAGCACGCCATTCATGCGCTGGTGGCGGCACAGCCCGATGCCATTCAACTCACCGTCGGCCAGGCGGAAATCCTGCAGCGCATTCCCGGCAAGCACAAGCCGGCACTGGTGTTGCGCACCGACGTCGCGAATTGCTACAACCCGCAGGTCCACGACGTGCTGTTCAGCTACGTCATCGATGATGCGGTCGAGCAGGCGCTGGTGCTCGACGCCGCGTGCGTGGTGGTGAATTTGTTGATCCTGCCCAACCAGCCGGATTTGCACCGCCAGTGCGTGGCCAACGTCGCGCGCCTGAAACCGGTCTGCGAACGCTACGGCATGCCGCTGATGGTCGAACCGCTGGTGATGCAGCCCAACGAGAAAAAAGGCGGCTATCAGGTCGACGGCGATCTCAACAAGATTTTGCCGCTGGTGCGCCAGGCCAGCGAGCTGGGCGCGGACATCATCAAGGCCGACCCCTGCGACGACGTCAGCCAGTATCATCGCGTCATCACGATTGCCGGCCGGCCGGTGCTGCCGCGCGGCGGCGGCAAGGCCGCCGAACGTGAGGTTTTGCAGCGCACCTATGATCTCATCCAGCAGGGCGCGAGCGGCATTGTCTACGGCCGCAACATCATCCAGCACGAAAAGCCGGTGGCGATGACGCGCGCGCTGATGGCGATCGTGCACGAAGGCGCCAGTGTCAACCAGGCGCTCGCGCTGCTGAAAGATTAGCGCCGCAAAATTGCGCGGTCTGTTGCGCCGGCTCGCGGCTTCCCGGCGCTTGCCGGCAGCGCTCCCAACGCGCCGCTGGCGCCGTTGCCTTGCAGAACGCCGCGAGCACTCTGTTGCCCGGTGTCGTCCCGCAGGGATCTTGTGAGTCACTTGGCACAGCGCCTGGATTCTGGCCTTTGTTTCTGAGTACAGCTTGCGAGCGTGAGCAGATTTTGTGAGTCACTTGGCACAACGCCCAAATCCCCATGGGGATAGACCGCAACGCAAAGTAGATTGCCAGCAGATGAAAATGTTCTCAATGCGAGACGGACAAACTGCTGCTGCATGACCTTTCCAATAAATGACTGACCCAAACCCTCGTGAGACCCCATGCCTGCGCAACGCAAAATCCGCTTCGGCGTCATCGGCTGCGGCCTGATGGGCCGTGAATTTGCGGTGGCCTGTGGCCGCTGGCCCGCCCTGTTGGAGACCAAAGCCCGGCCTGAAATCGTGGCGATCTGTGATCTCAACGAAAAATTGTTCGACTGGTACACCGGCAATTTTTCCTCGATCAAGCTGGCCACGCGCAACTATCACGACTTGCTCGCCGCCTCAGAGGTGGACGCCGTTTACTGCGCCGTGCCGCATCACTTGCACGAACAATTCTATTGTGACATTCTCGCCGCCGGCAAGCATCTGCTGGGCGAGAAGCCTTTCGGCATCGATTTGGCCGCCAATCAACGCATCCTCGCCGCCATCGCACAGCATCCGAAACTGTTCGTGCGCTGCTCCTCGGAATATCCCTTCTACCCCGGCGGCCATCAGGTGCACAAGTACATTCTCGAGAATCCCTGGGGCCGCATCATCGAAGTCAACAGCGGCTATCTGCATTCTTCCGATCTGAATTTCAACAAAGCCATCAATTGGAAACGCACGCTGGCGATCAACGGCGAGTACGGCTGCCTGGGCGATCTCGGCATGCACGCGCTGCATTTGCCTTTGCGCGCGCGCTGGCTTCCCACGCGGCTGTATGCTGCGCTCACCAAGATCGTCACCCACCGGCCGGACGGCAAAGGCGGCATGGCGCCCTGCGAAACCTGGGACAATGCCACGCTGCACTGCGAAGTCAAGCACCCGAGCGAGGGCTATACCTTTCCGATGACGGTAAAGACCTATCGCATCGCGCCGGGCGAAACCGATACCTGGTACCTCGAAGTGCTGGGCACCAAATTCAGCGCGCGCTACAGCACCAAGTTCACCAAAACGCTGCAGACCATGCGCTACGAAAACGGCGGACCGCAAGTCTGGCAGCACGAGGATCTGGGCTATGCCTCGGCCTACACGACGGTGACCGGCGGCATTTTTGAATTCGGCTTCACCGATGCCATTCTGCAGATGTGGGCCGCTTTCATCGACGAGCTTCATGAGCCGCGGCCGAACATGCCCTTCGGCTGTATCACGCCGGAAGAAACCCTGCTGCAGCATAAGATTCTCACCGCGGCGCTGCACTCGGGCAAAACCGGCAATGCCGTTGCGGTATGACATGGTGATTGGCCTGGCAAACTCGTTTATTGCAAGTGCTCAGCAGCAAACGCTGAGAGAGTCTTGATCACAAAGCAAACATTTCAACCGCGCAGACGTGGTGAGCGCAGCGCCGTCACCTCAAATAGCCGCTCAGCGTTTTCTGCGACTCCGCGGTTGATTCTCGGTTCCGGCTCGACCGGCCCAGGGAGATACCTGCCATGAAACGATCGCAAATCAACGCGCTGCAACGCGAGGCCGTTGCTTTTTTCGAGCAACATCACTTTCATTTACCGCCGTGGGCATTCTGGACTACGGCCGACTGGCAGAAGAACCGCAGCCACGCACAGGAAGTCGTGGACAAAAAGCTCGGCTGGGACCTCACCGATTTCGGCCTGGGCAAGTTTCGCGCAATGGGCCTGGTGATGTTCACCCTGCGCAACGGCAAACTGGGCGAGGTGGGCGGCAAAGACTATTGTGAAAAAGCCATGATCGCGCAAGAAGAGCAGGTGACGCTCTGGCATTTTCACTGGCACAAGATGGAAGACATCATCAATCGCGGCGGCGGCGACCTGGTCGTCGAAGTCTGCAACGCCACGCCCGAGGAGCAACTGGCGGACACGCCGGTAACTGTGCTCACCGATGGCGTCGCCCGCACCGTCGCGGCGCAGGGCAAGATCATCTTGCGGCCCGGCGAAAGCATTACGCTGCCGCCCCGCATGTATCATCAATTCTATGCCGCGGCGGGCAAAGGCCCGGTGTTGATCGGCGAGGTGTCGCGCGTGAATGATGATGACAAGGACAATCGCTTTCTCGCGCCGGTAGGCCGCTTTCCGACGATCGAGGAAGATGAGCCGCCGTTGTACTATTTGTGCAACGAATACCCGGCCTAGCTCTCTTTGGACGCAGAGGAATGCTGATGGTCGTCTCTGTCTGTGTTCTTCTCTGAGCAGCAACGTCCCCCGGGTGCAGGCGCGCGGCGACACCATCATTGCCACGCGCAGAGAATTCTCCCGTCAAATCATTTTGCCTTGCATTGGGATCACCCCATGGCAACCCTCTTCGGCAAAACCTGGACGCGCGCCGAGCTGCTCGCACATGTCGGCGATATTCGCCAGCTCGCCGATATTCGTTTGTGCGAGTTGAACGACGGCCCGGGCCGCGGCGTGCGCCTGGCGGAGTTCAAAACCGGATCCGGCTTCAGCTTCACCGTGCTGCTCGATCGCGGCCTGGATATTCACGACGCCAACTACCAAGGCATGGCGCTGGCGTGGCAATCCGCCGGCGGCATCACGGCACCGTCTTTGTTCGAGCCGGAGGGCCTGGGCTGGTTGCGCACGTTTCACGGCGGCTGGCTGAACACCTGCGGCCTGACCAACGCCGGCTCGCCTGGCCGCGATGAGCTGGGTGAGTACGGCCTGCACGGCCGAATTTCGAATCTGCCGGCGCAACTCCTCGGTTGCGGCGGCCGCTGGCGCGGTGATGACTACGAGCTGTGGCTCGCGGCGAGCGTGCGCGAGACCTCGGTGTTCGGATGCAATCTGCAATTGACGCGGCGGCTGACCGCGCGCCTCGGCGAGAGCATGCTGGAGATTGCCGACACCATCGAGAATCTCGGCGATAAGCCCACGCCGTTCATGCTGCTCTATCACTGCAATTTCGGATTTCCATTGCTGGCGGAGGGCAGCCGAGTGGTGATCAACCAAGAATCCGTCCGGTCGCGCGATGCCGCGGCCCAAGCCGGACTCGACCGGCATTTGGTCATGGAAGCGCCGCAAGCCGGCTATGCGGAACAGGTTTTCTTTCACGCCGCAAAGGCAGCACAAGACGGCATGGTGACCGCGGCGCTGATCAATGACGGCCTGCAGTTGGCGGGATACGTTTCCTATCGCCAGCGGGAACTGCCCGAGTTGATCGAATGGAAGCAAATGGGCAGCGGCACGTACGCGCTGGGCCTGGAGCCGGCCAACTGTCTGGTGATGGGCCGCGCCGCCGAGCGCGAACGCGGCACCTTGCGCCACCTCGCCCCGGGTGAAACGTGCGAAACCCTGCTGCGCCTGGGCGTGGCCGCAGGCCGCAATAACCTCGCTCGACTCCTCGAGACGATAGGTGGTGAAGGGCGATGATTGCCGTTTGGACTTTTGCACGATTTGCACTGCAAACACGGTGAATTCAATTCTTGTCAGAAGATTGCCGCTGGCAATCCGGTGAAGCACTAGTGCCGTTCTCTTTGATTCACAAATTTCCTGCTGAACCGCACGCCATGACCATCCGCAATCTCGACTACGAATGCTATCTCGAGGCCGTCAACAGCCAGCGCAATCATCAGGAAGACTGGCTGAGGACGGGCTATGCGCCGCGCGGTTTTTATCTGAAAGACTTCTGTTTGATCCAACGCGGCGGCCTCTACCATCTCTTTCACATCGCCGGCGTGCCGAATGTGAGCTGCTGCCTGCCCGGTAACGAGATCTGGTTCGGCCACGCCACCACGGCCGACTTCCAAACCTGGCAGACGCATGAGCCTTGCTTCTACCTCAATCCTGAAGGTTGGGACAATGGCCATGTGTTCGCGCCGTTTGTGATCGAAGCGCAGGGCCGCTATTGGATGTTCTACACCGGCGTCACCCTCGAGAACACGCAGCGCATTGGGCTGGCGACTTCGGACGATTTGTTTCACTGGCAGCGCGTGGGCCAGCGGCCGGTGATCCGGCCGGAAGAATTCGGCTGGGCGTTTTGTCCCACCGCAAAGGGCGCGGCCTGCCGCGATCCCCATGTGATCAAACGGGGCAATGAGTTTTGGCTTTACTACACCGCGGTCACCAACACCGGCCGTGCCTGCATCGCACGCGCCACTTCCACCAATCTGATCGATTGGCAGGATCAAGGCCCGGCCTATCTCGAAAAGGATTTGACCCACCCGGAATCATGCAACGTGCAGGAATGGCGCAACCAGTACCTGCTCTTCTTCGGCGGCCACCTCGCATCCTGGTCGTATGTGATTTCGGACGACCCGGCGCACTGGCCGGAGCAAACGCCGCGGCCAGTTGGCTTGGGCATGACGGCAATGGAAGTCATCAAGCGCGCGAGGGCGCGCTGGCTGGTGGCTTACTTTCGTCTGGGCGTGGGGCATCGCTCGGACGGCTTTCGTTTGTTTCTCGGTGTGATCGATTGGTCACAACCGCAGCCGATGATTCAACCGATCGCGAATGCCGCAGCGTTGGTGGAATTTGGCTTCTGACCGGGCTGTAATTCCATCGAGACGCATTTGAACTTGTAACTCGAAATACACGAAAAGCGCCATAAGCGTTCCTGGCCAAACCGGAAACCAACCAATCCACGGATGATTCATGCGACCATTACCTCTTTCCCGCGCCACCTTCTGGTGGCTCCTGCTTCTGTTCTCATTCGGATCTCTCATGGCCAAACCTTCTCATCCCCGTCTGATGGCCGATGCCGCTGACATTGCGCAGGCCCGGCGTTGGTATCAGCAACATGCCTGGTATCGCAAGATTTTCGACAGTCAGCAGGCGGAGCTCGACCGTTTTCTCAAGCGCCGGCCGATCTACGTCTCGCCGGTGAAGCAGACGTATCAGTACAAAATGTACACCTGCCCCAAGCACGACGTCGAATTGAAGTACGAATTGTTCCGGCCGCATGATCATCGCTGCCCGGTGGACACCACCGAAGTCCATCGCGGCGAGAAATACGACTCCGCCTGGTCGGGCTGGTACAACCGCGAGCTGGCCACCTATCTGGTGTGGATGGGAATGCTGTATCAAGTGCACGGCGAAAAGAAATACGCCGAGGCCGGCCGCGAGATTCTCATGCAGTTCGCCGATCTCTATCTGAAATATCCCACCACCAACACCATTCTCGGGCCGGCGCATGTTTTCTTCGGCACGCTGTCGGAATCCTTCTGGGGCGTGGACATGGCTTACGGCTATGACCTGCTCTACGATTATGAAGGCTTCACGCCTGCCGATCGGCGCAAGCTCAAGGAGAAGTTCTTCTATCCCCTGGCGGAGATTACGCAGAAATTTCCGGAGTCCGCTTCGAACCGCCAGCTTTGGTACAACAACGTCTCGGCGGCAGTCGGCTTTTTGTATGAAGATCCGGCGCTCATCGATTTTGCGATGAAAGGCCAGTACGGCTTCGAATGGCAATTAGGCTCGGCCACGCCGGAAAGCGGCTTTTGGGCCGAGGGCCCGGGTTATCATTATGTCGCCTTACGTGGCATGATTCATCTCGCTGAAATGGCGCGCCACAACGGCATGGATTTGTACCGCCGCAGCATCGCCGGCCGCACGATGAAAAAGATGTTCGACGTGCCCTTCGAATTGATCAAACCGAACTATGAATTCCCCCGCATCAAAGACAGCGGCGGCGGCAATATTCTGGAATATGCGACGTTCTATGAGATCGGCTACGCGGTTTACCGCGATCCGCGCTATCTGGCGCTGCTCCATCTCACGCAAGTGAAGCGCGGCACCCAGGTAGTCGGCGAAGAATCCGGTTTGGGCAGCAAACGCTCGCCGATTTCGATGTTCAACCTCGTGCCGGTGCTGCCCTTTCCCGCGGACACCACCAGCATCTATCCCGAAGCAAGCTTCAACCTCGAAGGCAATGGCTTTGCCATTTTGCGCAATCGCGCGGGCGACAACCGGCGCTATCTCTATCTCGACTACGGCTTGATGGGCGGCGAGCACGGTCATCCCGATCGTCTGCAAATGGGCTACTATGCGCTGGCGGAGAATTGGATCGTCGATCCCTTGAATGAATCCTATTTCAATCCCAATCTCCAGCTCTGGTATCGCCAGAGCATTGCGCACAACACCGTGGTGTTGAATCAAACCACGCAGACGTGGACCAACGGCTACGGCAGATTCTTCGGCGCGCTGCCGGGCTTGCAGGTGGCTTCCGGCGGCACCGTGACCGCTTATCCCGGCGCCACGCTCACGCGCACTTTGCTGCAAATGGGAGATTACTTCATCGATCTCTTCGACGTGGCGTGCCCGGAAGAGCGCCTCATCGACTGGCCGCTGCACAGCTTCGGCGAGTTGAAAATCACCGGTGTCCATCTCAAAAAGCAGCCGCTTGATCGCTTCGGCCATCCGCCCGGCATTCCGGGCTACGATCAGCTCAGCGAAATCCACGCCGCCAAAACCGAGGGCGCCTGGAGTGGAACCTTCACACTGCAAAACGGCAAGGGTTTGCTGGTGAAAGCGATCGGCGAGGCGGGCACCGAAGTCTTTCAGGCGATGACGCCGCCGATCGGCGGATTTTACAAACAAATGGTGCGCGACCCGCAGCCGGTGCCCATGCTGATGAGCCGGCGCCGCGCCAGCAGCACCCGCTTTGCGCATCTCGTGCATGCCTACCAATCCACACCGGCAGTGAGTGAATTCGAGCAAACGGCGGCGCCGCACACCTATCGCGTGCGCCACGCCCAGGGCGAAGATATTCTCTTCGCCGAGGTCGAGCAATCGCGCTTCTGGCTGCTGCGCCACGCGGCGAATCAACCCACGCTGCTGGCCGGATTCAACGTGAACGAAGTGAAATGGCAGGAAGCAACGCTGGTTTCCTCTCCTCTGCCGCTGGAAAAATTCGAATGCGCCTGGCAGGGCGAGAAACTGGCATTGCTCGCGCCCGAGCAGTTTGGCCGGCTCAAGATTTGGGCGCCTGCGGCCAGAGCGGTGCAAATGAACGGCAAGCCCGTGACGTTTCGGCGGGAGGGCGATTACGTCATCGTGCGCCAATCCGAAGGCGTGGCCCTGGCGATTCCCGACACGACGCTCTTCCTCGGCATGCCGAATCAATTGAAAATTCGCGTGCTGAATCCCACCGCGCGGCCGGTGAGCGGCCGCATCAAGCTCTCGCTGCCGGCGGACTGGCCGGAGCATGTCAACAGCCAGCTCGATTGGTGGGGCGGCATTGTGAACCTGCTCACTTGGAACAAAGGCCCCATTCAGCGGCAGACGCAACCGGTCGCCAGTCGCCGCCTGGTGGGATGGCTGCATGGCCAGTTGTCCGAGACCAAGACCATTGCGGCCGGCGCGGTCGAAGAATTCATCCTGCCCATCAACGTCCCGAATCAGGCGCCGGCGGTCACCTACGCCGTGCAGGTCAGCTTCGGCAAGGAAACTTGGACGCGGCCGTTTCGCGTCACTGCGCCGGTGAGCGCGGACTTGATATTGCCGAATGGGGAAAAGGAAAGTCTGGCAATCACTCTCACCAATCACACGGCGCAGACGCTGCAGGTAACACCGCAACTTTTCGCGGATCCTGCCTGGCAAATATCGCAGCCGAAAGCCACTGCCGTGAACCTGGCGCCGCAATCCGCGCAGAAGCTGACGCTGCCCTTCAAACTCGCTGCCTACAACGCCAAGGAACAGCTTTATCCTGTGCGTCTGCAATTGAACAGCGCGAGCTTCCAATCCGAAACCGTGCGCGATCTCTGCGCCGGCGTCGCCCACTACGCCACCGCGCCGCCGGCGCTGGAGGGCAATTGGGAAGGCTGGAATCGCAGCACGCCCATGACCATCGACAAAGCCAGTCAAGTCTGCCGGCTGCTGATGGGCAATCAACCCTGGCAAGGCCCGCAGGATTTGTCGGCGAAGGTCTATGCCATGTACGATGAAGCCTATCTCTACGTCGGCGCCGAGGTGACGGACGATGTTTTGATCACACACTGGGATTTTCCGGTGATGAGCTATCCTTGGGACACCGACTGCATGGAAGTCATGCTCGACACGCGCACCAATTCCGAGCAGGGACATGATCCACCCACGCCCGGTTTGTTCCGCCATCTTGCCATGGCGGAATATCGCACCACGGACTTCGGCGCGAAGCAATGGCAGGGCGGCGGTGCCGGCGGGCCGTTGCTGCCCAAGCCGAATCTTGTGCCCAATGCTGAAACCTACTTCACCCGTACGGAAAAAGGCTACAACCTGATCTGCCGTTATCCGCTCGCCAGCTTGAAAGGCGTGCAAGCCGAGCCGGGTTACAAGATCGGTTTCGACGTCGCGATCAATGACAACGACGGCTTGAATTATCGCAAGAATCAGCATATTTGGGCGGGCTTCAACCAGAATCAATCCTGGTGGGATGTCGGCACGATCGGCGTGTTGGTGTTCGGGCCAAAGTAAAACCAAGGGAAACGGCATGCCAGCTTATGACGTGGTCGCCGCCGGCCACCTGTGTCTTGATATCATTCCTCCCTTCACCGCGGCAAGCCGGGCCGCCGGCCAGCTGCTGCAGCCCGGCAAATTGCTGCACGTGGGCCCAGCCGTGTTGAGCACCGGCGGCGCGGTGTCGAACACCGGCATCGCCTTGAGCAAACAGGGCTGCCGGGTGGCTTTCATGGCGCAGGTGGGTGATGATGCCTTTGGCCGGATCATCATCGCGAAGATGTCGGCGTGGGGTGAGACGGCAGGCATCGCCGTGGACCCCGAACATGGCAGCTCGTATTCGATCGTGATTGCGCCGCCCGGCGTTGACCGCATCTTTCTGCATCATCCCGGCTGCAATGATTTCTTCAGCGCGCAGCGGCTGGATTGGGAGGTCGTGCCAGCGGCGCGTGTGTTTCACCTGGGCTATCCGCCGCTCATGCGCGCGCTCTATGCGGATGACGGCCGGGGTCTGGGAGAGATGCTGGCCCGGATCAAGTCACTCGCAGTGACGACCACGCTGGACATGGCGATGCCCGATCCCGACAGCGAGGCCGGCCGCATGAGCTGGCGCAAGTGGCTGCGCCAGGTCATGCCGCATGTCGATGTCTTCATGCCGAGCATCGACGAGATGCTGTTGTTGTGGGATCGCAACGAATGGGAGAGTTGCCGGCAACGCGGCGGCAGTTTTGTCGAGACGGTGGAACTGGCGCGCTACCGGGAAATCGCCGCGGGCCTGCTGGCCTTGGGCTGCGGCGTGGTGATCTTGAAGGCCGGGCCGCGCGGCCTGTATTGCCGCACCAATCACGCCGAACGCCTGCGTGAGATTCCAGTGCTGGCGTCTGCAACGGCGCAATCCTGGGCCAACCGCGAGCTCTGGGCCGCCGCGTTTGAACATGACAATCCGCAGTCTGCCGCCGGCGCCGGTGATGCTGCTGCTGCCGGCATCCTGGTGGCGCTGTTGCACGGCAAGTCGCTGGCAGACACCCTGCAATTCGGCAATTGCCTGGGCTATCAAAACCTGCGCGCGCTGGATACGGTTAGCGGCATCGGCACGCTGGCGGAAACTCAGGCATTGTTGCCGGTGCTGCCGGTAAAAGAGACGCCATTTTTGGATGAGCCCTGGCGCGCGACCAACCAGCGCGGCATTTGGGAGAGAAGCATCCACGAGAGTTGACACGGCCTCGTCGAGCCCTGAATAGGCGTGACTCGAAACTTGGCAACGACACTGCAATGCGTCATGCCGCAAACATCTTTTTGGGCAGGGCAAGATCCGCGGCAGGTTCACCCGCGTTGCGGGAGAACAGCCCAATGATTCCTCCTTGCACCAATTTCACCGCGGCAAGAACACTTTACATCCTGTTGATGGGCTTCAGTATTACGGCGGCCATTTGAGTCGCGGCAAAACCAGCACACACCACCGAACCCACAAAACACCATGCCCCTCCCCACTTCAATCAACACCGTTGCCGAGCTTGAAGAGGTCATGACCACGCCCACCGCGGCCTTGATTGCCGCGCTGCGCGAGCTGCCTGGTGACTTGCTCATTCTCGGCGCCAGCGGCAAAATGGGCCCGTCACTGGCGCGGTTGGCGAAACGTGCCAGTGATCAGGCCGGCGTCCGCAAGCGTGTCATCGGCGTGGCGCGCTTTTCCAATGCCGCGGCGCGCACCGCGCTGGAACAAGCCGGCGTAGAAGCGCTCTCTTGCGATTTGCTCGATCCGCAGGCCATTCAGCAGTTGCCGGAAATCGAAAATGTGATGTACATGATCGGCATGAAATTCGGCACCACCGGCCGCGAAGCCGAGACCTGGGCGGTCAATGCCTACATTCCCGCGGTGGTCGCGCAAAAATTCAAGCGCAGCCGCATCGTGCTGTTTTCCACCGGCAATGTCTATCCGCTCACGCCGGTGAAATTCGGCGGCAGCAGCGAAGGCGATGCCACCGGCCCGCTCGGCGAGTATGCCCAATCCGCCCTGGCGCGCGAACGCATCTTCGAATATTTCTGCCGGCAAAACGACACGCCGGGTGTGATTCTGCGGTTGAATTATGCCATCGATCTGCGCTACGGTGTGCTGCTCGACGTCGCGCAAAGAGTGTTCAGCGGCCAAACCATTGATTTGAGCATGGGGCACGCCAATGTTATCTGGCAGGGTGATGCCAATGCGGCGGCCCTGCGCTGCTTTGCGCATGCCCAGACGCCGCCGCTGGTGCTCAATTTAACCGGCCCGGAAACCGTTTCAATCCGCCGGCTGGCGGAGAGATTCGGCGAATTGCTCGGCCGCACGCCGGTCTTTGTAAATGAGGAATCGGAAACCGCGCTGCTCAGCGATGCCGGCCGTCTGTTCGACCTGTTCGGCTATCCCACAATAGCGCTGGAGCAGATGATTGCCTGGGTTGCGCAGTGGGTGAAGAATGCCGGTCCGACGCTGAACAAACCCACGCATTTTGAAACGCGCACCGGACGCTTTTAGTCGCTGTCTCTCCGGATTCCGCAGGTTTTGCAAGCTCGCTTCCCCACGGCTGAGCCGGGGAATGGGCGAATGTTGGAATTTGATTCAGAAGAATACTGCAAAAGCCTCGGCCCAGCCCAGGCTGAGCGTTTTGGGGAAAGAAAGTCAATAGAACTACTTGGGCACATTCCAAGCCTTGCCGAAGAAATGCACCAAAAAGTGAAAGGCTTTCTTGGTGTATTTCGCATGTTTCGTGGGCCGCGCAGGAATCTGCCTGAGTCGAACCAGTTCTGACAGAGGAGCCTGCGATGCTTCCCCTTCTACCTCAAGAAATTCAGGCTGCCTTGCGCCGCGGCGTAGTGATTCCGGCGCATCCGCTGGCGCTCGATTCCCAACGCCGGCTGGACGAAAGACGCCAGCGCGCCTTGACTCGCTACTATTGCGCCGCCGGCGCCGGCGGCCTGGCAGTCGGCGTGCACACCACGCAATTCGAAATCCGCGATCCGAAAATCGGGCTGTATGAGCCGGTGCTGGCCCTCGCTGCTGACACGCTCGATCACCTCGAAGCGAAAACTGGAACACGTCACATTCGCATTGCCGGCATTGCCGGGCCAACGCCCGCCGCGGTGCGCGAAGCCCAAACCGCGGTCGATCTCCACTATCACCTCGGCATGGTGAGTTTGGGAGCATTGTCCCAAGCCTCCACTGCCGAGTTGATCGCGCATTTGCGCGCGATCAGCGCGATCATTCCGATCATGGGATTTTACTTGCAGCCCGCGGTGGGCGGCCGCCGCCTCAGCTTCGATTTTTGGCGCGCGGCGGCGGAGATCGAGAATCTGGTGGCAATCAAAATCGCGCCGTTCAATCGCTATTCCACCCTCGACGTGCTGCGCGCCGTGGCTGCCTGCGGCCGCCGTGACGAAATCGCCCTCTACACCGGCAATGACGACAGCATCGTGATGGATTTGCTCAGCGGTTTTCGATTCAACAACGGAAAAGAGGCGGCCGCCTTGCGCATGGTGGGAGGGCTGCTGGGACACTGGGCAGTGTGGACGAAGCGCGCGGTGGAGTTGCTCGCGGAGATTCATGCTCTCGTGCAGCAAGCGCAGCCGATTCCAGCGGAACTGCTGATCAAAGCGCATCAGGTTACCGACAGCAATGCCGCCTTCTTTGATCCGCAAAACAACTTTGCCGGCTGCATCGCGGGAATTCATGAAGTATTACGGCGACAGGGGTTGTTGGCGGGAAGATGGACATTGAACCCGCAGGAGGAACTTTCTCCCGGCCAAATGGAGGAAATCGACCGCGTCTACGCGGCGTATCCGCATCTGAACGATGACGCGTTTGTCAGGGAGAATTTGGAGGAGTGGCTCAGGTGAGGAATGGATGAGGCTTCGCGCGGTTTTCAAACCAATGCCGGTCGTGGTTCCTCCCGCGAGCAAAGGCCAATGGCAAACGATTCAGTCATGATGCAGACTGGTAGGCTGTTACCTTGATTCGCAAAAGCAGACCCTCGCGATGTCATTCAGACGAATTCTGTGGAACACCCGGCTCAGTGCCCAAATCTTCACAGGATCCTTGCATGATGACAGTTCTGGTGGCTCTGCATTTCAAGGTAACAGTGTACTGTTCCACTGGAAATCAAGTTTAAGCCCAGCAAGAAAAAGAATTTCTCCCCGACCCGTAAAGAACTCGCAAAATTCTTCTTTACCGATTCTCTGCGTCATTGCGCCTTTGCGTGCGCAATTGTCATTTCCCTTTTGGCTGCGGCTGGCGTTTGGGTTTTGCGATCACCTTCCCCGCGCCTCAGGTCTTGCCTTTGATCTTCAGCAGTTCCTCCCCCTCCGGCCTGAGCTTGTAGAACTCATCCAACGGATAACACCCTGAAATCAAGCCATTGCGCGGCGCGGTGGTGCAGTCGCTGAACGTGCGGCACAGACGCTTGCGCTGCAGCGGCTTGCCGGCGAGCACATCCGCGGGCAGTTCGGGATAGGACAACACCATTCGTCCCAAACCGACAAAATCCGCTTGACCGTTGCGAACGACCGCCTGCGCCACGTGCGGCAGCCATTCCTGCAGATACGTGTAACCCGAGCCGACCAGAATCAAGTCCGGACGATGCTGTTTGAGCTGCGCCGTCACTGCGATTTGGCGCGCCACGCCGGCGAGCGGATCCTCGGGCGGCAGATAACCGTCGGAGGGCGGAAACAAAGCCGGCCGCTGAATGTGGGGATTGTAGTAGGGACTGCCGGCAGTTACGCAGACCAATTCGATCTGCAAGTTGGCAAGCAAATCCAGAAACGCGCGCGGCTCAGTGAGATCGATCCGCAGGCCGCTGCGATCGGCGCCGAAGGCAAAGGGAGAGTCTCCTTCTGCCGGCTGATCGGGTTCACCCACGCCCTCGGCACCGGCGCGATACGGCACAAAATCGAAAATGCTCACGCGCACGCCGATTTCCATTCCCGGAACGTTGGCACGAATGCCGGCCACCAGTTCGCGCAGGAAACGCGTGCGGTTCTCGAAACTGCCGCCATAGCGGCCGGGCCGATTCACCGCGCTGAGGAACTCGTGTCCGAGATAGCCGTGACAGTGTTTGAGGTCGACAAACGCAAAACCCGCCGCCTGCGCCAGTTTCGCCGCGGCCACGAAATCATCGACCAACCGCGCAATCGCATCATCACTCATGACCAAATGGGAGGCGTCCAAACGCAAGCGCCGGTCGAGCACGGGATGATGATAGAGAATCTGCGGCTCGGGCCGATCATTGCGATTGGGTTTGCTATAGCGGCCGGAATGCGTCAATTGCAGGCCGACGAGCAAGTCGCTGCTCGTGCGGTATTCCCTTTCATGCACCGCCATCAGGGCCGCGCGCAGCTCTGCCAGCGCGCGCAGGTTTTTTTCATTGATCAAAAGCTGGTTGGGATTGGCGCGGCCGTCGTGGCGGACGGCCACCGCCTCGCCGCCCCAAATCAGCTTGGCGCCGCTCAGGCCAAAGTGTTGCCAGCGGCGTTGCGTGGCGGCGGTGGGCCGGCCGTCGGCGGTGCCGTCCCAGCCCTCCATCGGCAAAATGCAGAAGCGATTGCCAATGGTGAAGCCGTTTTGGAGCACGCAGGGCTGGGCCAGCGGCGCAGCCGCTCCGCTTTCCAATTCAGCCTCCAGCGGCAGAGGCACACCGAGTTCCTGCAGATAATTCTGAAACTCAGCAAGCGTCTTGAGTGAAGCAATGCGGCGATATTTCATAATTTTTCAAGCGTGCAATCAAACGGCGACCTCAGGGCCAATGCCTCTGCCGATCTTCGCCTCCAAGGATGACTTCACCGATCCAGTATTGCGCCGGGAAAACGAGTTTTGTCACTTTGACTTGTACAGGTGATTCCGAGTGACCTGCAGAAGGAATCTTGTGGGACAATTGGCACCGTGCTCAAATCTTCACAGGATCCTGACAGGATGACATTGGTGGTGACAACACATTTCAAGGCAACAGACCATGAGCGTGGCCGCGAAGTTTTTTCCCGCTTGGTTCCCTTGCAGTCTGGCAGATTGCGCGACGACAGGATTGACGCGATGAACACGACAAAAAGTGAACGGTGTCAATCCCTGGCGCATTCGCAAGCCACCATGGCACGTGCAAGATGCAACCTGCCTCAAGCGCCGCGAATTCCGCGATGTATCCCGCCCGGCCAGCGCGCGAAGTCAAACGGCGCAACTTCACAACCGGTGAAAATGAAATCCGCCATCGACGTTGATGACTTCACCGGTGGAATAAGGTAGAAAGCCTTCGGCAATCGCGACCACCGCCTGCGCCACATCCTCGGGCAGGCCCCAGCGTTTCAGCGGAATCAAGCCGTCCTCGATCAGGCGATCGTATTTGTCTTTCACCGCGCTGGTCATGTCCGTGGCAATGATGCCCGGCCGGATTTCATAAACCCCGATGCCGTGCTCTGCCAGTCGGTGCGCGAACAGTTTGGTCATCATCGCAACGCCGGCCTTGGAAAGGCAGTACTCCGGCCGGTTGGTGCTGCTGGTGTAGGCGCTCAGCGAGCCGATGTTGATAATGCGCGGGTCGGAGATCCTGCCGGCCGCCTTCAACTCGATCATTTTGCCGGCCACGAGCTGGGTGAGAAAGAACGGCCCCTTGAGATTGACCGCCATCACTTCATCGTAGCTGGCTTCGCTGGTGGTGAGCAGGTCAACGCGCTGGCGCGGCGCCATGCCGGCATTGTTCACCAGCAAATCGAGGCGCTGGTATTGCTGCAAAGTTTCCGCAACCAAAGCGGCGCGGCCGGCGGATTCGCTGATGTTCGCCTGTACGCCGTGCGCCTGGCCACCGGTCTGCGCAATCACAGCCACCACGGCGGCGGCGGCTTGCGCGCCGCTGCGGTAGTTGACCACGATGCTCCAGCCGCGGCCGGCGAGCGCCAGCGCAATGGCGCGGCCAATACCGCGGCTCGCGCCGGTAATCAGGGCCACACGATTCATCGCGCGCCTCACGGAATGGTTTGCTGAGAATCCGCGCCCACCACGTTCGCCACCGCTTCAAGAAAGAAATACTCTCCCCACATCACGCTTTCATCGACCCCCAGGCCTTTGCGCCAGTGATAGATGCCGTGTTTGAGAATGCCTTCCCAGCCGGGCGTGTCGAGGGCGAGGAATTCCGGCGTCGTGAGCGTGTCCAAAATGCGCAGGCTGTAGTTGCGATACCATTGCGCGCGCGCCGGATCGCCGGTGAGGCGGGCAAGCTGCCACAGGCCGCTGGCAGCGATCGCGGCCGCTGAACTTTCGTAGGGAGTTTTGGGAGCAGGCTCGTCCCAATCGTTGGGCGGCACGCCGTGCGCGGGCGTGCGTTCAATGTAGAAATTCGCGCATGCTTCCGCGGTTTGCAGAAAGCGCGCGTCTTTGGTAAACGCATACACCGTGCCGAAACCGTACAATGCCCACGCCAATCCGCGCGCCCAGGAAGAATCGTGGCGCCAGCCCTGGTGCGTGGTTTGGCGCAGAAACTCGCCGGTCGCAAGATCGAAAATGCCTTCATGCGAGGTGCTGCCGTCGCCGCGCACCAGGTATTTGCGTGTGGTCAAACAGTGCTGCCGCGCGAGCTGCCAGAGTTTGGCATCGCCGGTTTGCTGGGCGGCATAGAAGATGATGCCGACATTCATCATGATGTCGATGAACAAGCTTTCCGGCGCCACAAACGAGCGCAGGTATTGCCCCTTTTCCTGAAAGCGCAGCGCGAGCGTGCGTCCGGCCTGGATCACGGTTTCATTGATTTGCGCGTCGCCGGTCAAATCATACCAGCGTTTCCAGGTGGAAAAGAACAGAAAGCCGAGATCGTGCACGTTGCGATCGTGTTGGCGGTGTTCGATCAGGCGGGAGTAATGCTCGGCCTGGGAGCGCCACCACTCGTCGCGGTTGCGCGCGTAGATCAGCCACAACTGGCCGCCGAGAAATCCTTCGCACCAGTTGGTCCAGGCTTCGCCGCCATGCTGCCATTTGCCGTTCTGGGTGTACATGGGAAAGAAGTCCGGATGCGCGGTGATCAAATGGCGCAGTTGTTTTTCGGCGAAGGCAAAAACGGTTTCACACTTTTGCTGGAGGTTTACAGGCGGCACGGCATTTTCTCCTGGGAGGATTCTGGTGGTTGCGTCGTAATCGGTCGATTGGTTACAAATTCTCGCTCCGGTTTTCTTGGTAGTCGAGGTATTCTTTTTTGGCCTTTATGGCGTCACGCTGCCGGCGGCGGCCTTTGCCGTTGTGGCGCTCGACCAGCTTGTCGATGATGGAACGCGAGGGCGCCACCAGCGAATGCAAAGCCTGTTGAAAGCCCTCGAAGATGTTGATGCTGCGCACCGGCCAGATGACGCGAATGACATGCTTGACCGATTTCGACACCGGCTCGTGCACGCGCTGCAGCATGAGCAGCGTGCCGAGGCGCAGCAGGCCGGCGGTGAAAAAGAGAAAATGAAAGTGCGCCCAGCGAAAGCCGCCGAGCTGCAATTCCCAACTCGAGAAGAGCAAGGCCAAACCGCCGCCCAGCAACGGCGCCACCGTGGCCGCGATGCCGACCACCGTGCCGTCCACCGCGATATAGTTGGCGCGGCGATTGGCGGGCGCCAGCTTGTAAACCAGATTGGGAATCGCCAGGGCATTGCCGGCATCGAAGACGCCGAGCAAATGCAAACAGATGTAGAGCCAGATGGTTTCGGGAGTGGTGAAGATCCACAGCAGCGCAAATAAAACCTTGCCGATCAGGCAAATCTGCAACACCGGTTTGTTGCCGAAGCGGTCGATCATCCAGCCCCAGGGCTTGAGCGCCAGCAAATTGGTGAGGGTGGCGAGCATGGCCATGGCGGAGACGAAGAAATAGCTCAAGCCCGCCTGCGTGAGCATGTACACGCCGTAAAACGTGCCGGCGATGCCCATCGACAGATCATAGACGATGCGAAATTGGAAGAGGCGACGAAAGTTCGGGTCGCGAAAAGGAATCCGGAGTGATTCCCAAAATGTATGGCGCGCAGGCGAGGGCGCGAACGGTGGATCCTCCATCCGGTTGATGATGCGCACCGCCCACAAACCGAAGGCCATACCGCACAAGGTGAGCAGGGCGAAGCCAAGCGGCAGAGGCGCGAATTGCTGCGCCTGCCACCAGTCGATGAATTTCCCCGCCAGCACGCCGAGAATAACGCCGAGGGCGCCGCCGGCAAAGTTGCGCTGCGCGTAGAAGCGGCCGCGCACTTTTTCCGGCACCAAGTCCACCAGCCAGGAAACCCAGGGCACCAGGCTGTACACGCCGAGGCCGGCGAAAGTGGCAAACAGCAGCAGAAAAAGCCAGAGACGGTAGGGTGCGAATGCCGGCACGTTGATCGCGGCAACGAGCGCGATTGGCACCCACAGCAGGCGCGCCCAGGCCGCAAAGCGCACGGCCATGGCTTTGCGATGCCCGTGCTTTTCCAGGCGGCGAAAGGCGCGGATTTGCAGCAGATTGGCGCCCACCTGCAGGGAGGCCAGCAAGCCGATGATGAACTCATTCGCGCCCAGACTGAGCGCGAAGCCGGTGAGTATCACGCCCCCGGTCAATACGCCCATAATCCCGGTGAGCGCCCCTTCCCAAAACGAGAGCTTCATGCTGCGCAGGTTGCCCGCCGAACCGGCCTGGTCAGCGGTCAAATCAAAATGAAACGGAGAAATGTCACGTAGACGCATACGCCCGATCAATGTCCATAAACAAAAAAAAATCCGGCCTTCGCTCGCCTGCCGGCGCGGCGCCGGCACAACAGCGCAATTGAATGCCCGACTTCGGAATGAGGTTAGCAGTTTTCCTCAAACTTGCAAGCAGAAGAAAGGCGAATTTTTTTTGCCAAAAAGGCATGGATTTTGGAAAGGGGAATTTCAAGATTGATTTGTTTTGATTGGGTCATTCTGTATCATGCAGCGCGATTCACCAGCTTGTGAGTGCAACCTCCCTGGCACTCCAACCAATAACAGGAACCCCCACATGAACCTTCGTGATGCTCTGCTCAAGACCAAATGGCTGCAGCTTCCCCCGCAGGCGCTTCCAGTCGAAGAGACCAGCGCCGGTGAGCTGCAACAAACCTTTCCGCAGTTGCGGGTGCTGCGCGCCCCCGGCGGTGAGGGGCCCGGCTTCCGCCTCGCGGTCGTGCACAATGCCTCCTTTGATCTCGGCCGCATCAAAGCGGCGGCGCCCAGCGGCCCGCATTGGGCTTTCGTGCGCGTCACCGGCAGCGGCGAGGGCGAATTGGTGGCCTCGCATCCGGCGTTGTTGTTCGCCTATGCCCTGCGGTTGCTCGAAGAGTGGAGTAACCTGCCACTGGCGGGATTTGAATCGGGAAAGTACTTTACCGCGGCATTCCGCTGGCACCGGCCCTTGTTCGATTACCCGCTGACGCAAACCTGGCGTACGGCGCGCGCTTTCGATGCCGCCGCGCACATCCGCGAGCTGGCGCGTGCCGGCTACACGCACCTCGAAGTGAACGGTCTGGCCATGCCGGTGCCGTTCGAAGATCCGGTGGAGGGCGAATACTATTCGCAATTTTATTCCTATTGTCCGGCGCTCGATCAATTCGTGTCCAGTGAATTGAATCGCGGCCTCTATCCGGTGGAATATCTCACCGCCAATTTGAATCTGCTGGTGCACTACGCCAACCTCGGCCGGAAATACGGGCTGGAGCCCGGCCTGTTGTGCTTCGAGCCGCGGTCGGTGCCGGAGAAATTTTTCCAGAAGTATCCCACGTTGCGCGGCGCCCGCGTCGATCATCCATTTCGCAGCCGCCGGCCGCGCTTCACCATGACCATCGCGCATCCGCTGGTGCAGGCGCATTATCGCGAGCTGATGCAAAACCTGATGCAGGCCGTGCCCGACCTCTCCTACCTCAGCATTTGGAGCAATGACAGCGGCTCCGGCTTCGAGTACACCAGCTCGCTCTACGTCGGCCGCAACGGCGGGCCGTACTTGATCCGCGAATGGCGCACGCACGAGCAGATCGCCGAAGTGGCGGGCAAAAACGTCGTACGCTTCATGAAAGTGCTGCGCGCGGCCGCCGCCGAAGAGAATCCGGATTTTCGCGTCTCGCTGCGGCTGGAGCCGTTCAAAGTCGAGCATGATGTCATCATGGCTCAGCTCGAAGACCATCTCGACATTGAGGTGCCCTCGCTGCTGGTGCGCGGTTATGACCTGCCCTACCATCACGAAAAGTATCCCGACGTGATGGGCATTGCCGGCAGCGTGCATCATCTCCATCTGGAGGCGCAGGAGAAACAACTGATCACCGAGCACAAGAAGCGCGGCATCGCCTCCCACCTCATCTATTCCCACGGCAACGGCTACAATTTCGAGCCGCTGCTCGGCGTCCCCTATCCCGCCATGATCTGGCAGAAGCTGCAGGAGATGAAGAAGAGCGGCGTCGAATACGCTGCCAATCTCGGCGGCTTCACGCCTGCGAATCTGGCGCCCTTCCACATCAACCAGGAAGTCTTTCGCGCGTTCATGCTCGATCCCAACGCCCAGCTCGAGGACGTGCTGCAGCACCAGGCGCAACAATGGGCCGGCGGCGCCGCGAACAAATTGGTGGAACTCTGGCGGCAATGCGATGACACCATCCAGCATCTGCCAATTCTGCCGCTGTTTTCCAATTTCGGTTTCGTGTGGCTCCGGCTCTGGGTGCGGCCGATCATTCCCGACCTGCTTGCGATTCCAGAAGCAGAACGGCGCTACTATGAACAATTCATGGTGAGCACGACCAACAACACCAACCTGGTGGATTTGGGCAAAGACGTGCTCTTCGATCTCGTCACCCAGGAGTCGGGGCAGAAGTTCGTGCAACGCGTCGATGAGCACGTCTGGCCGCGACTGCAGAAACTGGTGGCGCTGGCGCAGCAACTCGCGAACGATCCCCAATTGTCCGAACAGGCACGGCAGGTGTTTGTTGACCAGCGCGACCGTTTGCGTGGTTTCCGCTGCTGGGCCGGCGTGTTGCGCAGCCTGGCCGCGTGGGTGGCGGGCGTGCACGGCTATCTCGTTGCCAAAGAAAATGCGCAGAAGCAAACTTGGCGCGCCTATCTGGATGACATGATGGCGAGTGATCTGCAAAATACCAAAGACCTGCTCGACTTATGGGAAACCAGCACAGTGAATTTCATGGTGGTTTCGCAAACCGGCGAGACGAGCTTCATTTACGGCGAAAATCTCGGCGACCTGCTGCGCCGCAAAATCGCGCTGGTCGAGCAATACCGCCACGTCGAACCCAGAATCGACATGAACATTCTCTGGAAGGTCTGAGCCGCCGCACCGCCGAGGGCGGCGCGAATGCCTCCCGCGCGGATTCGGGCGCGGCGCCAGGCGACTCACACAATTCGTGTCCGTCCAAAATTGCAGCCGATTCGCACTGGTCATCTGTTGCTTTGATTTGGATAGGTGATCCCTCGACATGTCATTCAGACGAATCTGGTGGAATACTTGGCACTGTGCCTGAAATTTCACAGCATCCTTGCAGGATGACAGTAAAGGTGAATATGCCTTGTAAGGTAACAGTCCAGTGTTGCTGCAACGGCTGGGCCGCTGCCTCAAGAACCACCGGGCTTCTGCAAGACTCAAAGTTTTGGCGACCTCGGCGCAGCCGAGCTTGGAGAAAAATCGGTAGTCATGCGATAGCATTAAGCCCCTCGGGGCGCCATAGAACCACGTCAGGAATGCCGTCCTGTCAGGGCTTTTTGCGATGAACTTTATCAGTTCCCAGGGCGCTGCCCGTGGGCTATTGCATGTGACCCCGTCGGGGTCAAGCTGGCCTTCTGGAGAAGTCAGTGGACTCAACGTTGAAGTACTTTTCAGCCGAACCACCAGTACCAATGGAGTATGAACTTGATGAATCCCATGAAGACGGCCCGCCTCGAGAATCGTTGGAATGACCAGGTCTGCGGCGGGTTCAGTGAAGAGCAATTGTTGCTTTACCGATCCAACCTGTTGGGTTCGGATTTGCGCATCACCAACAATGGCGGGGGCAACACCTCCGCCAAAGTGCTCATGCAAGATCCGCTCACGCGGCAGCAGGTCGAAGTGCTGTGGGTGAAAGGCTCGGGCGGCGATCTCGGCAGCATGAAGCTGGACGGCTTTGCCACGCTCTACCTGGAGAAGCTGCGCGCCCTCCAGACGCTGTATCGCGGCCTGGAATTCGAGGATGAGATGGTGGGTTATTTGCCGCATTGCACGTTCAATCTCAATCCGCGCGCCGCCAGCATCGACACGCCCTTGCATGCGTTCATTCCGCATCCCCACGTCGATCACACCCATCCCGATGCCATCATCGCGATTGCCGCAGCCGCCCAGGGCGAGAAGCTGACCCGGGAAATCTTCAAAGGCGAGCTGGGCTGGATTCCCTGGCAGCGGCCGGGCTTTGATCTGGGCTTGAAGCTGGAGGCGCTCTGCCAAGCCCAACCCCATCTCCAAGGCATTGTGCTCGGCGGTCATGGCTTGTTCACTTGGGGCAAAACCGCCAAAGCCTGCTATGAGCAAACGCTGCACGTGATTCAAACCGCCAGCGACTATCTCGAAACTCACCGGCGCGGCGAGGTGTTCGGCGGACAGAGGCACGCCGCCTTGGCGGAATCCCAGCGCCGCGATTTCGCGATTGCGCTCATGCCCACGCTGCGCGGCAAAGTCAGTGCGTCCATGCGCAAGGTTGGGCATTTCAACGACGCGCCGGAAGTCTTGCAGTTCATCAACTCGCAGCGCGCCGCGGAGTTGGCTGCGATCGGCACCTCCTGCCCTGATCATTTTCTGCGCACCAAAATCCGGCCGCTGCTGCTCGACTGCGATGCCGGCCGCGATTCGGCCGAGAGCCTCATGCCCCGGCTGGAGGCGCTGCTGGAACGATATCGCGCCGAATATCGCGCCTACTACGATCGCTGCCGCCACGCCGATTCACCGGGCATGCGCGACGCCAATCCGGTGGTGATTCTGGTGCCGGGCGTGGGCATGCTCACCTTTGCGGCGGACAAAGCCACGGCCCGCATCGCCGGCGAGTTCTATGTGAACGCCATCAACGTCATGCGCGGCGCCACCAGCGTGAGCGAATACGTCAGCATTCCCGAGCAGGAAGCGTTCAACATCGAATACTGGCTGCTCGAGGAGGCCAAGCTCAAGCGCCTGCCCAAACCCAAGAGCCTGGCGGGCCGCGTGGCATTGGTCACCGGCGCGGCCGGCGGCATCGGCAAAGCCACGGCGCAGCGTTTCCTGCAGGAAGGCGCCTGCGTCGTGCTCACCGACATCGACGCCGCCGCGCTCGAGAACGCGCGGCAGGAATTGCAGAGCGCCTTCGGCAAAGACAATGTGCGCAGTGCCGTCACCGACGTCACCAATGAGGCCTCGGTTGTTGCCTCCTTCCGCCAGGCAACGCTGGAGTACGGCGGTTTGGATATTCTGGTCTCGAATGCCGGCCTCGCCTCTGCCTCCGCCCTCGAAGACACCAGCCTGGCGTTGTGGGACAAAAACATGAGCG
This sequence comes from bacterium, assembly GCA_023150945.1. NCBI lineage: Bacteria > bacterium. The sequence goes on from JAKLJX010000009.1 coordinate 74,336, forward strand.
TGCTGGCAACCGGCTATTTTCTGGTGGCGCGCGAAGCCTACCGCCTGATGAAGACGCAGGGTGTTGGCGGCTCCATCGTTTTTGTCGGCAGCAAAAATGCGCTGGCCGCCTCGCCGAAGGCGGCGGCTTACAACACCGCGAAGGCCGCCGAACTGCATCTCGCACGCTGCCTTGCATTGGAAGGCGCCGAGTTCGGCATTCGCGCTAATGTGGTGAATCCCGATGCGGTGTTGCGCGGCTCGAAGATTTGGACCGGCCAGTGGCGCAAGGAACGCGCCGAGGCCTATCAGCTCAGTGAAGAAGAATTGGAGGAATTCTACCGCAAGCGCAGCATGCTCAAACGCAGCGTCTTTCCCGAGGACATTGCCGAGGCCATCTACTTCTTTGCTTCGGAGCTGTCGGCGAAATCGACCGGCAATCTGCTCAACGTCGATGCCGGCAACGCCGCCGCATTCACGCGTTGAGTTCTGATTACGGAGGGCACGATGAAGTCTTCTGCCGCAAGCAAAGCTTATGATCTGGCGCGCGAGCGCTATGCCGAATTCGGCGTGGACACGGAAGCCGCGCTGGCGCAATTGCAGCAGCTTTCCATTTCGGTGCAGTGCTGGCAGGGTGATGACGTGGCCGGCTTCGAGCGCGCGGACGCCGAGCTTGAAGGCGGCGGCATTCAGGTCACCGGCAACTATCCCGGCAAGGCGCGCACCGTTGCCGAGCTGCGCGCGGATGCGGAGCAAGCCTTCGCACTGATTCCGGGCCGGCACCGTTTCAATTTGCATGCAATGTACGGCGAGTTCGGCGGCCGCACCGTCGATCGTGACGCCATCACCCCTGAGCATTTTCAGGGTTGGATCGACTGGGCGGCCAGCCGGCAGCTCAAACTCGATTTCAATGCCACTTGTTTTTCGCATCCGCTTGCCGCCTCCGGCTTCACCTTGAGCCACGCCGACAAAGCGGTGCGTGATTTTTGGATCGAACACGTGCAACGCTGCCGTGCGATCAGCGCGGTGATGGGCCGCCGCCTCGGCAGCCCGTGCCTGCACAATCTTTGGATCCCCGACGGCATGAAAGATCTGCCCGCCGATCGCTGGAGCCCGCGCGCCCGCTTGCGCGAGTCGCTGGATGAGATCTTCCAGACGGCTTATGCGCCGGACGAGATGAAGGACGCGGTTGAAAGCAAGCTGTTCGGCCTGGGCAGCGAAGCGTATGTCGTCGGCTCGTACGAGTTCTATCTGGGCTATGCCCTGCGCAAGGACAAGATCGTGTGTCTTGATCTCGGCCATTTTCATCCCACCGAAGCAGTGGCCGACAAGCTGTCCGCGCTGCTGCAGTTTTTTCCCGAGCTGCTGCTGCACGTCAGCCGCGGCGTGCGCTGGGACAGTGATCACGTCGTGATCCTCAACGAGGAGGTGCGGGCCGTGGCCGAGGAAATCGTGCGCTGCCAGGCGCTCACGCGGGTCCACTTCGCGCTGGATTATTTTGACGCCAGCATTCATCGCGTCGCGGCATGGGTGATCGGCACGCGCGCCACGCTCAAGGCGCTGCTGCTGGCGCTGCTCGAGCCGCGCGAGCAATTGCGCCAGTTCGAATCGGCGGGCGATTACAGCGGCCGGCTGGCCTTGTTGGAGGAAACGAAGACTTTACCGTTCGGCGCGGTGTGGGATCACTACTGCCTGAAAATGAATGTGCCGGCGGGCATGGCTTGGTTCAAGGAGCTGAAGCAGTATGAACAAGAGGTGACGAGCCAGCGGGGATGATGAAATGACCAGGTTGCGTTCGAGCACTCACCCGGCCATGCGAATAAGCCGCAACGCAAAGCAAATCGCCAACGAATAGAAACGACCCAACAGATAGAGAGTGTCTTGGTCAGTTGGGTTGTTTCTATTGGTTGGAGAATTTTCGCGCTGCCCGAGGGGCCGCGTGTTCAGCTTGTCTCGAAGGCTTGTTTGGGCGGATTACCCATTCAAACATAGAACAAGATTTTGAAAGATCCTTGACCACAAAGCAAACGCTTGCACCGCGGAGCCGCGGAGTTTCGAAATCAAGAGATTCCTTCTCTGCGTTCTCCGCGTCTCGGCGGTGAGCTTTTGAGGTGAATGGCGCGGGCGTGTGCCTCAATCTTCACAGGATCCCTGCTGGATGACGGCTGGATGACAGTGGTGGTGGATACCTCGTGCGAGACAACAGCGTACGAATCGGGCTTGTTGCTGCCCACGGGCTTCGCGTTTCAGCTTGTCTCAAACGTGGCGTAGTGTGTTAATCCTGCCTCCTTTCTCCTTCAATCCCGCAGCAATGCCAAAATGATCTCCGCCGCCAGTTCGATCTCGCTGAGGCGAATGTGCTCGGCAGCGGTGTGCGCCTGCGCAATGTCGCCCGGGCCAAACACGATGGTCGGGATGCCGGCGCCGCACAAGATCGAGGCGTCGGTGGCATAGTGCGCGGTCTGCAACTCCGGCGTCCAGCCGGCCGCCTGGCAGGCAAGCAGCAGGCTGCGGCATGCCCGACTATTCTTCTCGACGTACACACCCGGCGCCTGCATATACGGCGGCTCGATGCGATATCCCGCAATTCCCTGCAGCGCCTGTTCAAGGCCGGCGCCAATCGTGTCATAATCATCGCCGGGCAGCAGGCGGTGATCGATTTCTATCGTGCAGACAGAGGGCACGGTGTTGACGGTTTCCCCGCCAAAAATCCTGCCGATATTCAGCGTTGCCGGACCCAGCTCCGGGTGGACTCGCTCTCCCAACTGTTGGCTGTAATGCTCCAGCCGTTTGATCACTTCTGCCATTTTGTAGATCGCGCTTTCTCCCAGCCAGGGCAGGGCGGCATGCGCGCTTTTGCCGTGCGTCCTCAGCAGGAAGCGGCACACACCTTTGTGCGCGTGAATCACCTGTAGCGAAGTCGGCTCGCTCGCGATCGCAAACGTCGCGGAGAGTCCCGACCGTGCCAGCCGTTTTGCCCCGCCGAAAGAAAATTCCTCATCATGCACCGCGGCCAATATCAGATTGCGCTGCCAGGCGTGACCGGCTTGCAGCATCTGCGCGATCGCATACAGATACACCGCCAAGCCCGATTTGGTGTCGCACGATCCGCGGCCGAACAACAAGCCATTCTCGATCTTCGGATCGAACGGTGCGATGCTCATGTTCTCGTGGGAAACCGTGTCCATGTGTGCTTCCAGCAGCAACGTCTCGGGCCGGCCGGCGTCGAGGCGGGCAATGACATTGGGATGCTCGGGATCAGGCGCCTCCACCTGCACGGCCACGCCCAGAGCCGTGAGAAACTGCGCCACGTAAGCGGCCACATGTTTCTCCGAGTAGATCTCACCGGTGAGATTCTTGCCCATGGGATTGACCGAGGGAATGGCAATCAAATCGCGGGCAATGGCAACGGCACGGTGCATGAGTCCGACTCCTTCTTTCTGGGTAGTTGCCGAAAGACAATGCTGAATTCAGGCTGTGACATGCGACGGTTGCAGTCAGCCGGAGATTCTGCCAGCGCAGCATCTTCCCTGCAAAGATTCATCTCGAGCAGCGACACTCTCGGCGGCCGGCAGGCCGGTGAGCTGCGCAGCTCCGGCAATCTAATCTCTCTGCGCAGATGTCCAAGAAAATTCTGCTGTGGCCCACAGCGCTTGCTTCTTGGAGGAGAAGCGGGAAATGACGACGCGCACTCACCATCCGCCGCACGCTTCGTGTAGGAAATGCCGACGCGCGTGTTGCCGATTCCGACACGAAAAGACGGCGCCGCACGACACCGCCGGGTGGGAAGACAACCTAATTGCCAGGATAACAATGGCTCACGCCATGCCTGCTGCTGCTGGAATGCTCTTTGCGTAAGCAGGGTGCGGCAATTACGGTATTTCCCCTTCACCGCAAGGAGGTGTAACATGTCGATTTTCGATAACCCCGAGGCCTTCTGGCTGAACATCACCAACATCGCGCTCGGCGTGGTCACGGTGGTTTGCATCGCGGCGGTCGCGTGGGTCGTGCTGCAGGAAGTGGTGCAACGCGTGCGTGGCCGGGTACCGTCGCTGGCCGTGCAGGATGATCATGCCTTTGTGATCCCGGAATTGGGCCTCACTATGGCAGACGGCGGCGAGCGGCTCGACCGGCCGGCACCGGCTTCCGGCGCGGCGCAGACACCACCCGAGGCGGCGCCCGCACCCGAGGATGAGCCACATATCATTCGCTCGGTTAATTGACGCGCCCGGCGCAGCAAACGAAGTTTGTTGTTCAGGAGCAAATCATGAGATGCCCATTTCTCAGAGAAGCACAAGTGAAGTTCTGCCAGGCTTCGCCTTTCCGCAAGATGATTGTGCGCACGCTCGGGCAGCCCGATCACGAGAGGTGCTCTTCTCCTGACTACGTCAACTGCCCGGCGGCCAAGCAGCACCATGAAGATCACCCCAGTATGGCGCACTGTCCATTTCTGACCGAATCGCTGGTGCAATACTGTTCCGCGGCGGCGGTGACGAAGTTCATTCCCTACAGTGAATCAGCGCTCTCGCGCTGCACCAACGACAGCCATCGTTATTGCGAGCTGTATGTGGCGCTCGCGCATGCCCAAGCGGACGCCGCCGATCCCGCGCCCGAGGCTCCGGCGGGCAACACTGAACCGCGCAGGTCGCCCGTGCCTGAGCATTTGTATTTCTCCCCCAATCACATGTGGATCGACCTCGACCGCGATGGCAGCTATCACCTCGGCGTCGATGCGTTATTCGCCACGGTCTTCGGCAACATTGACGCAGTGAGCTTCATGACCGCAAAAAGCGTGAGCCGGCCCGCGGCGGTGCTGACGGTGCAGGGCGTGGATTTGCAGATGGTGTTCCCCACGCCGCTGCTCATCACGCGCGCCAACGCCCAGTTGCGCAGCCATCCGGACCGCCTCGCCGCGGATCCCTACACGCTGGGCTGGCTGTTCGAAGGTACGGTGCCGCGCAACGCGCATGGCCACCCGGACACGACAGTGACGAACGGTTTGCGCCACGGCCAGGAAGCCCAGACCTGGCTGGAACACGAATTCGACCGGATGTCGCTGTTCGTGCACGAGCAGCTCGCCCACCACGATTTGCAGGGACAACCCTTGCTGGCGGACGGCGGCGGATTCAGCGACGGCTTTGTCAGGCATTTGAATCGCGACGAGATGCTGCACTTGTTCAACGAGTTCTTTTCGCCCTACGCGGGTTGGAGCAATCAGTCATGATGAGCAAAGGCACGTTGTGGTTTTGGGCGGGCGTGGCCGGCGCCCTCGCGCTGGGCTGGTTTGGCTTTCCCCGCGTTTTGTATCGCAACGTCGAGCAACCCCTGCAATTCAGCCATCAGGTGCATACCGGTGAAAGCGTGGGCATGTCCTGCAACGATTGCCACAGCTTCGCACCGGACGGCCGCTTCACCGGCATTCCCACCGTCGCCAAGTGCGCCGAGTGCCACAGCGCGCCGTTGGGCGAAACCGCGGCGGAACTGAAACTGGTCGAAGAGTACGTGACGCCCAATCGTGAAATTCCCTGGCTGGTCTATTCCCGCCAGCCGGATAATGCCTACTTTTCGCACATTCAGCACGTCCAGCTCGGCGGGATGGCCTGTGAGCAATGCCATGGCCCGCACGGCGCCAGCGAAACGCTGCGGCCGCTGCAGGTCAATCGCATCAGCGGCTACAGCCGTGATCTGTGGGGCCAGTCGCTCTCACGCTGGCGCAACCAACCGTGGGAAGGCAAGAAAATGGACGACTGTGTGCGCTGCCACAACCAAAACGGCAGGGCTTCGGGTTGCCTCGATTGTCACAAGTGAAGAGCACAAATTATGGCGATAAATATCACGCGGCGGGATCTTCTCAAGTTGGCCGGCGGCTCTGTTCTGGGATTCCTGTTTACTCCGGTTCCCTGGAAAACGCTCGATGATCTCGCCATCTGGACGCAAACCGGGCCGTGGGTGCCCAAACTGCCGCAGGGCGAACCTGCCACGCGTTTCAGCGCTTGCCCGCTCTGCCCCGCCGCCTGCGGCGTGCGCGCACGTTGCCTCGGCGGACAGCCGGTCAGTCTCACCGGGGTGGCCGGCCACCCGCTGAGCCACGGCGGCCTCTGCCCGCTGGGATTGGCCGCGCATCATCTCGCCTATCACCCGCAACGCGTGGTGCAGCCGCTGCGTTTGACGCGCGCGCACGGCCAGTTGCAGACTACACCGCTCACGCTCGAACAGGCACTGGCCGAGATCGCGCCGGTGCTGGCTGAGGCAAAATCCTCCGGTGAATACGTGGCGGTGCTCGATCAGCAGCCGGGCCGCATGCTTTCGCAGCGCTATCAACAATTTCTCGGCTTGTTTCCGCGCGCTGCGTACCTCGGCAATGACGGCGGTGAAGGTGCAACCTTGACTACCCTGCAATCGCTGTGCGAGCAGCCTTATGGCCCGCTCGGACTCGATCTGGAAAACACCGCTACGTTGCTCAGTTTCGGCGCGCCGCTGCTCGAGGGCTGGGGCACACCCGGACACATCAACCATCTGCGCCGTCTGCAGGCGGAAAACGGCAATGACCGGCGGTTGCAGCTCATTCAGATCGAAGCGCGGCAATCGCGCACTGCCCTGCAGAGCGACACCTGGCTACCGATCAAACCCGGCAGCGAGACCGCACTGGCGCTGGGCTTGGCGCAGGTGTTGATCAGCGAATCCTGGTGTGACCGCAGACGCTTGCAGCAACGCGCGGATGATTTTCAATGCGACGGCGGCCGCTCGTTTTGCGATCTGGTGGCGGATTTCACGCCCGCCCGCGTGGCAGCGATTACCGGCTTGCACGCCGAAATAATAGTGGCAACCGCGCGGCAGGCCGCGCAACATGCGCCCGCAATTGCCCTCGGCGGCAGTGATCCCGGCGCTGGGCCGCTGGGCACGATGGCGGAACTCGCGATTGCCAGCCTAAACGTGCTGCTGGACTCCGTGGGAGTCACGGGCGGAATCGTTCCGCGCCGTGCCCTGCCTGTGGGCGAAGAATTGCAATCCGCGGCTGCTTTGCCGATCACCAACATCGCGGACCTGCCGGAGCGATCGGTGCGCGTGCTTTTCCTGGACGCGGCGCAATCCGGCTATGCCCTGCCCTGGCAGTTGCTGGAAAGAAAACTGATACCCGAGACCGGCTGTGTGATCAGCCTCTCGCCTTATCTGACCGGTTTGGCGCAACATGCAAACTATGTGATCCCCGCGCCGGCGCCTTTTGAAGCGTTGCAGGAAGGAGTGACCCCGGGTGGCGCGGCGGTGGCCTCCTTCACCATTTCCCCTCCGCTGCTGGCGGCCCCGGCCACCGTGGTGGAACCGGCAGAGCTGCTCAATCACCTGGCTGCTGCGCTCGCGCTGAACTGGACGAGCTTCACGGCCGCGGATCTGCTGCGGCAGCGCGTTGCGGCTTTGCAGCAAGCCAGCCGCGGCCGCGTCTTCACCTTCCCGGAGGAACAATGGCAGGAAGTGGCCGCAGTGGGATCAGCCGAGCAGTTGTGGGAGATATTTGCCTCCGGCGCCTGCTGGCAGGATGAAACTACTCCTGCCGCGCGGCTGCCACGCCTGCGTTTGCTGGGAAAATCAAGCGAGAACTTCGAGCGGTTGCGCACTGCCGGGGCAAGCCCTCCGGCGTTGCAGAACCAAACCGCCGGCTCGCTGCTGTTGCTGCCGTTCGGCTGGCGCGGCGCGGTGGGAAATGGCCAAGTCTCGCCGGTGTTGAGCAAGATCTATCAAGAATCGGGGCTGCATGAGCTGGCCAATCATGCCTATCTCAATCCCGCGACCGGCCGCAGCCACGGCCTGGAGAGCGACGGCCCGGCGCTGTTGCAGACGCCAGCCGGCAACCTGCGCGTGCAGCTTCATCTGGACCGCGCGGTACCGCCCGGTGTGGTGCAGGTTGCGGTGGCCCCGTTGCCCAACGGCAGCACCAACGAATTGAATGAAAACGTGCTGGCCCTCTGCGCGCTGCAGGCAGATGGAACGTGGCGGTTGACGCCAGCGCAGGTGGCAAAGGTGTGAGGCTATGGACAGAACCGAAACAAGCAAATTGCGCTACGGCATGGTGATCGATCTTGATCGCTGCGATGGTTGTGGGGCCTGCATGGTGGCCTGTGCGGTGGAGAATAACGTGCCGCCGGCGCAGCCCCGCACCAATGACCGCACCGGCCTGACCTGGTTGCGCGTCTTCAAAGTGGAAAATGGCGCCGACTATCCTGCCAGCCGCAGCGTGTTCGTGCCCATGCCCTGCCAGCAATGCGAACTGGAGACCCCGTGCGTCTCGGTTTGCCCGCAAAATGCCGTGGAAGTCGATCAAGCCACGGGCATCGTCACGCAGGTGCCGGTACGCTGTTTGGGTTGCCGCTATTGCATGACCGCCTGTCCGTATCATGCGCGCTATTTCAACTGGTGGGATCCGGAATGGCCGGCGGGCATGGAGAAAACGCTGAATCCCGACGTGGCGCCACGCATGCGCGGCGTGGTGGAGAAATGCAATTTCTGCCACGGCCGGCTGCAAGCTGCCCGCGCCCAAGCCGCGGCCGAGGGCCGGCGCGAGCCAAGGGAAGATGAATACGTTCCCGCGTGCGTCGAGGCCTGCCCGCGAGGCGCAATCGTGTTCGGCGACCTCGCCGACCCGAACAGCAAAGTAGCGCAATTGGCACAGCAGCCCGACACGTTTCAGTTTCTCGTGCGGCTGGGCACTGCCCCGAAAGTACACTATCACTCCCGCCAACCCTGGGTGCAGCGCATGGTGGAAGCCGGCCTGACGCGAACCAAAAAGGAGAGCGCGAATGGATAAGCATCTCATACCCCGCGGCGTGCAGCGCAGCCCGTTTTGGCAATTCCTGTTGTGGATGGCGCCCTGGGCTATGGTGCTGGCGGTCGGCCTGTATGCCATGTACCTGTGCTTCGCCGTGGGGTTGAATCAAACCAACATGGACAACCGCTTCGCCTTCGGCTTGTGGATCTATCTCGATCTCACCGTGATCGCGCTGGGCGCCGGCGCCTTTTTCACCGGTTTCCTGCTTTATCTCCTGCGCCGTGACGAGCTGAAAGCAGTGATCAACAGCGCGGTGGTGTTGGGGTTCATCTGCTACAGCGGCGCCATCGTCGTGCTCATGGTGGACGTCGGCCAGCCGCTGCGCGCCTGGTTCACCTTTTGGCATCCCAATGTGCACTCGATGCTCACCGAAGTGACTTTCTGCCTGACCTGCTACCTCGTAGTGCTGGCCATCGAGTATGCCCCGATCGTGCTGAAGAACCGCAAGATCCGGCAGATTCCCTCGTTTCTGGTGTTCGAGTTCGAATTGCACAAGCTCATGTACGTGTTCGCGGGCGTGGGCACGTTTCTGTCCTTCTTCCATCAAGGCTCGCTGGGCGGCTTGTACGGCGTGTTGCGCGGCCGGCCCTTCGCGTTTCGCGAGGCCATCGGCATTTGGCCTTCGACTTTCTTCTTGTTCATCCTGTCCGCCGCGGCCGTTGGACCGAGCTTCATCATGTTGACCACCTGGTTGGTATCGAAACTCTCGAAAAAGACGCTGGTCAAGCCCGAAGTCTTCCGTCTGCTGGCCAAAGTCTCAGGCGCGCTGTTGATCGTCTACGTCCTGTTCAAGGCGGTCGACACGCTCATCTGGATCAACAGCACTTCACCGGGCGCGGGCTTTCCGGCCTTTGAATACTACAGCCGCCGTGAATTCGGCACCTGGATTCTGTTTACGGAAATCGTGGTGCTGGGGCTGGTGCCGGCCTTGATGCTGCTCTACCGGCGCCGGCACCACAGCATGCCGTGGCTGATCTCGGCGGCCTTTCTCGCCTGCGCCGGCGTGGCCTTGAATCGCTTCGTGATGACGATTCAAACCCTGGCCCTGCCGACGCTGCCGTTCGATGCGTTTCTGTCGTATGTGCCGAGCTGGCAGGAAGTGGCCACCTTCATGGCAATCGTCGCCTACGGCGTGCTGGTTTACTCGCTGTCATTCCGTTATCTCTCCCTCTTCCCGCAAGAGAGAGAATTGAACTATGCTCATGCGGGAGCGCCGGAGAACGGCCGGACTTCGCGCTGGTTCGCTTTTGCCGATCGCAACCGGGCGGCACGCGTTCCAGCCGGTCAGTGGTAAGGCCGGAACACGGCCGCCATCCCGGCAACCAGTTCACTTTCGTGGAGGTTTGCAATGTTACCCTGGGCGCATGGTTTCACGTGGGATATCGGCCACCTCATCTTCCTGGGCATCTTCTACAGCGTCGTGCTGGTGATTTTCGTCACCGTTGCCCGCGCGCTGTGGCGTGCCCGCCAGGATTTCAAGCGCCAAAAGCAGGAAGAGATCGTGTGGGAAGCCAGTTTTGAGGACTTGCCCGCCACCGCACGCGTGTGCCGGCACGAGCTGCGCGGTGCTGTGGCGCAGCGCCAGTGTGACCATGAATTCGACTGCCGCACCTGCAGCAATCACCCCAAGATTCTCGCGCAAGCACCGCTGCCGGCAGTCGCCGCCCAAGACAAAGATGAAGAAGTCTTCGGTTTGCATCTGCCGTTGGATCGCTTCTACCATCGCGGCCACACCTGGGCGCGGCCCGAGCCGGACGGCACCGTCACCGTCGGTCTCGATGATCTGGGCGCGCGCCTCCTCGGTGAGCCGGATGGCGTCGAACTGCCGCAGGTCGGCACAGCCGTGCAGATAAACGGCACCGGCTGGCATCTGCGCAAACAAAAGAGCCGGCTGCGCATTCTGTCTCCGGTGGCAGGTGAAGTGATTGCGACCGGCGGCCCGGGCCAAGGCTGGTATTTGCGCGTGCGGCCGCACGGCGACCGCTTGGACACCCGCCATTTGCTGCGCGGCGCCGAGATCAGGCCGTGGATCATGCGGGAACTGGAGAGATTGCAGTTTGCTCTCGCGCCGGCCGGCGTGGGCCTCACCCTTGCGGATGGCGGCGTGCCGGTGGAAGACATCGCCAAAAGCGATCCGCAAGCAGACTGGGATTCGGCATTGGGAGATCTGCTGCTGCAACCGTAGATTGCAGGGAATTCGCAGCCTCGACTCCGACCTCCGCTTTGTTCAAAAAAAAACGCCCGGGCGGCCCAATGCCACCGCCCGGGCGTTCCATTTCAAAAACCGCTTCAGCGCGATTCGCGAGTCACTCCCGCATTCTTCACCGCCTGGGCGGTTCAATCACCGCTGCGTTGTGACCTTGATTTGCAGGAGTGACTCCGAGTGTCATTCCGAAGGAATCTGGTGAGGGACTTGGCCTGTGCTCAAATCTTCACAAAATCCTCGCAGGTGACCTTGGCACTGACGATACGATTCAAGACCACAGACCACGACAGCCGCCCTCAGCGCGGAATGTTGTATTTCTTGATGCGATCGTACAGTGTGGAGCGGTCGATGCCCAGCGTCGCGGCGGCTTCCTTGATGTTGCCCTGCGTGCGCTGCAACGTCGCGACGATCACCTGCTTCTCCACTTCCTCCAGCGACATGTTGGCGGGCGGCACCCAGCCGCGGCGTTCCGGCTTGTTGTGATTCAGGAACGCGAAGTCTTCTTCAGTGAGCACCCGCGCGCGGCAGGTCACCATCGCGCGCTCGACGGCGTTCTCCAGCTCGCGCACATTGCCCGGCCATTCATAATCCAACAGCACGCGCAACGCGCCCTCGGTGAGATCGTCCACTTCCTTGCCCAATTCATGAGACAGGCGCTCGACGAAATGGCGGGCGAGCAGCGGAATGTCTTCGCGCCGTTCGCGCAAGGGCGGGATGTGAATATTGATGACATTCAAGCGGTAAAACAAATCATCGCGGAAGGTGCCGCGCTGCACCGCCTCCTGCAGGTCGACATGGCTGGCGGCGATCACCCGCACGTCGACGTGAATTTCATCGGAGCCGCCGACGCGATAAAAGCTCCGTTCCTGCAACACGCGCAGGAGATCCATTTGCAGTTTGGGCGAAATATCGCCGATTTCGTCCAGGAAAATCGTGCCGCCCTCGGCCAGCTCGAACTTGCCCTTCTTCTGCGCCACCGCGCCGGTGAAGGCGCCCTTTTCATGGCCGAACAATTCTGATTCCAGCAGGGTTTCCGCCAGCGCGGCGCAGGACACGCCGATGAACGGCCGTTCGGCGCGGTGGCCGGAGTAGTGAATGGCGCGTGCGATCAGCTCCTTGCCGGTGCCGCTTTCGCCGTGAATCAGCACGGTGCTGCGCAGGCTGGCGATATCGCGAATGAGCGCGAAGAGATCGAGCATCCTGGGATGCTTGCTGATGATGTCGTGAAAGCTGTAGTGCCGGGTGAGCTTCTTGCGCAGGATGATGTTCTCGCGCTGCAGGTTTTTGACCTTGATGATGCGGTTGACCAGCAGGGAAATCTCGCTGGGGTTGCAGGGTTTCACGATGTATTCCTGCGCGCCCTCTTTCATGGCGGTGATGGCGGTGTCAACCGTGGCATAGGCGGTGATGATGATGATGGCGGCCTCGGCATGCAGCTTGCGGATTTCCATCATCGTCTCGATGCCGTCCATGCCGCCCGGCATCTTGAGATCGACGAAGTAGATGGCGTAATCCTTGGCGCGGGCTTTGGCAACGGCTTCGGCGCCGGCGGCGGCAGTGTCCACCACGAAACCGTCCTCGCGCAGCCAGGCCGCCAGGGACTCGCGCATGACTTCTTCATCATCCACCACCAGGATTTCCCAAGGCATTTTCATGGCTGTTCCTCCGTGCGCAACATGTCCGGCGACCGCAGCAACTGCAGGCTCTCGCGCAGCACAATGGTGCAATTGGCACAAAAATTCTCGCCCTTGCCATCGACCTGCTGAATTGTGGTCGACAGCGACATCGGGCATTTACGCTCGAGGCAGTGGGTCAATCCAAACGTATGGCCCATTTCATGAACCGTTTCCTTGCAGGCGCGCGCCAACAGCAAAGGCGGATTGGCCGGCAACTGGTAGAACTCCTGGCGCAGGCGCGCCAGCGAGACGATGGCAAGCGTACCGTTCAACTGCGCCTGGCCAAACACAAAACTGAGCATGGGGATAAACAAATCCTTTTCGGTGAGGGCGAGCAGACGCACGGCCTGCGGCGGGCAAAAGCGCAGCAACTCGCGCATGATGGCGATGACGCTGTACTGCTGGCGCGCCGGCTCCCAGGCAAACTCCGGCTCGCCCAGCGGCGCCAGCCGTTGCGATTCCAATCCGAAGTGCCGTCCGAGACAGAGTTCGATCTCGGCAAGCACTTCGGCTGCGACCGCGCCGACCGTAACCACCGCCACCGTTTTCACCGCGGCCGCCCGTTGACCGGTGACGCCACCGCGGCCGGCTCCTCCTCCGAAACCGGCAGGGTCACGATGAAGCGCGTGCCCTCGCCCACCCGGCTTTTCACTTCAATGTCCCCGCCGTGCGCGTCGATAATGCCATACACCACCGACAAGCCCAACCCGACGCCCTTGCCCTCGCCTTTGGTGGTGAAGAACGGATCAAAAATCTTGGTCAAATGATCCGGCGGAATGCCCTCGCCGTCATCCTGCACTTCCAAAATCACGTTGCGCGCCTGGGCCTGGCTGTGCGAGCGGATGGTAAGACGTCCCTTGCTGTGCGTCTGGGTCGCCTCCGCGCCGTTCATCACCAGATTGATCACCACCTGCTGCATCTGCGAGCTGTCGCAGCGCACCGGCGGCAAATCCTCGGCGAGCTGCAATTCCACCTCCACGTTGTTGAGCTTGAGCTTGTGGGAAAGCAGCGAGAGCGTGCTGCGCACGATGGCGTTCAAGTCGGCGCGCGTGCTTTGCGGTTTGGAGCGCCGCGAGAAGGCCAGCAAATCGCTGACGATGCGGCCGACGCGCGAGGTTTCATTGACCACCTGGCCGAGATACTTGCGGAAATCCGGCAGGCGGTTCGGCGGAATGCCGTCATCGGTGAGAATGCGCTGCATCAACATGGAGAGATTGAGCACGCCGGAGAGCGGGTTGTTGATCTCGTGCGCCACGCTGGCGGAAAGCTGGCCCAGCGAGGCCAGGCGGTCGCTTTGCAGCAATTTTTGATGCGCCACTTTGAGCTGCTCGGTGCGCTCCGCCACTTTGGTCTCCAGGCTCTGCGCGAATTCGTTGGTCTCCGAAATCGCCGCTTGCAGCCGCTCGCGCATGAGGTTGAACGAGTGTGCCAGCTCAGCCAATTCCTCGCTGGACTCGATCTCGATCGGGCGATCGAGCTGCATCTTGCTCACCGCGCGCGTGCCTTCGACCAGCTTTTGAATCGGCTTGCTCACGAAGTAGCGCGTGAAAAGGATGATGAACAACGCGATGAGCAGGACGTGAATCGCGGTCACCCCCACCATGCGGACTTCCGCCGCGGTCATTTCGCGATCCACCGGCGCCAAATCCAGCGAGACGTCGAGCACGCCCAGCACCGTCAAATCGGAGGGGTGGGCGTGGCAAGCAGCCTGGCTGCAAGCCGGTTCGTTGTAAATCGGGGTGACCATCGCCAATTGGCGCTCGCCGTCCGGCCCGCTGAAAATGCGGGCGCGCGAAGGCACGTCGACGCGCACCAAGGGCTGCGCGCTGGCGTGGCAAAGATAACAGGCCTCGGCAAACTTGTCGACCTGCACTTCGTCACCAGCCGTGGTCGAGAACATCACCCGCCCTTCTTTGTTGAAAATGCGGATGCGCTTGATCCCCTGCTTCAGGGCAATGGTCTGCATCACTTCGTAAGCCGCTTCGCGATGGTCGGCCAGCATGGCATGCCAGGTGGCACTGGTAATACTCTTCGAAAGCTGATCCGCTCCGACAATCATGGCATCCTGCAACCGTTGTTGCTGACTCTGCAGGTTGATGAAACCGGAGAGCCCCTCCATCAGACCGATGATGAGCGTCAAGGAGAGAATCAGCTTCACCGCCAGCTTCTGAGGGATGATTTTCATGGCAGGTTCCGTGCAGCTTCTGCAGGCTCCACTTCAGCGGTTGCACGCCTTCGCGATGAAGGTCATGAACCGAGTGATTGCGATGCTACTGCCGTAGAGGAAAATCAATACAAGCGCCATGCCAGAAAGCGCCTTTGAAAATTAAAGAGATACATTCAGAAAAAGGAAGGCAAGCAGGCGGGATTCTCGATGGTGAGAAAGTTCCGTAGCGAAGCTGCAAAAAGCCGTCAGGCACCGCGCCCGCGGGCAGAGCTGGGTGACTCGGGTTCCGCTGACGGGAGTCAGAACCTCAAACCACAAGCTCTCGCCAGACAAACCGGCCGCGCTCGGATTCGGCGCAGGTAGAACTCATCCTCCAGCTTCTCTCAGATCGCGCCGCAGGAGGATGATTTCCAGGCATGCCCGGGTTGCGCGGCCGGCTCTCCGGCCATGCCAAAACTCACGGCTACAATTTGAAATGATCGAGACGGTGCGCGATCTCGCGAGTCCGTTGATAGAGCAACAAATAGTCCTGATAGAGCTGATCATAGCTTTGCCTGCGACTGCTGTCAGGCCGAATGATGCCCTTGGCCCGCACCCAGTGTTCGAGATCATCACGTTGCAATACGCCGGCCGCCAGCCCCGCCAGGAAAGCATCGCCAAAGCTGGCGCCGATCGTTATCTCCGGAACGACTTGCGGAACGGCAGAGATATCCGAGACAATTTGGAGCCAGGTCGTGCTCTTGGTGCCGCCACCGACAGCAATAATCCGCTTCACCTCCGCGCCGACTTGGTTGAACGCCTCGATGTTGTGACGAATGCCGTAGCCCACGCCTTCCAGAACAGCGCGGAACAAATGCGCCCGCGAATGCGCCAGCGTGAGTCCGGCAATGACGCCGCGCGCTTTGGGATCATTGATGGGCGTGCGCTCACCGCTGAAGTAAGGCAGTACCAGCAATCCGCCGGCACCGGGCGCCACGGACTCCGCTTGTTGAAAAAGCGTCGCGTAAGCGGATTCATCTGGAAGATCAGCGGCCAGTTCATCGCGAAACCAGCGCGTGAGCGAGCCGGTGGTGGCCATGCCGGCGGCGAGATTGTATTGCCTTTGAAATGCGCCGGCCACGGTCCACATGCGCGGATCGGGCGTGGGCTTGCCGACCACCAAAATGAAAAAGGCCGTGCTGCCGTACATGATCATCAAATCACCGGGTTGTACAGCGCCAACACTGATACCTTCGCTCAACGCATCGACCGCGCCCACCGCCACTGGCGTACCAACTTTGAGGCGGGTCTCGGCTGCGCCCAGCGCACTCACGCGCCCGGCAAGTTCGTCACTCCAGCCCAAGCGCGGTAACCGGTCAAGCGGCGCAATGTGCTCAGCAAAACGCGGTGACCATTCCAGCTTGGCAATATCCATCAGCGGCATGTAGTGACTGGCGGTGTGGCGATCCATCACTTTCTCACCCGTCAAACGGTAGATGAGATAACTGCTGGCGGTGGTGAGATGCGCGGTGCGCTGCCACACCTCAGGCTCATGGCGCTGCAGCCAAAGAATCTTCGGCCCGACGGCCTGACTGCTCAACGCCATGCCCGAGAAGGCGTAGATATTGTCTTCACCGAGTTTTTGGTTGAGCCATTCAATCTCAGCGCTGGCACGCGCATCGACGCCATAGAGAATGCCCTTGCGCAACGGCTTGCCGGACTGATCCAACGGCAACAGGCAGGGCCCAATCGCGCTCACTGCTAGGCCGGCAACGTCGTCGCCCGAGTAGGGATGGCCATCCAGCAATGCGCGGCAAATCTTGACCACGTCGCCCCACCACACGGCCTCGGCATCCTGCTCTGCCCAACCGGTGCGCGGTACTTCCATTTCATGTTCGACAACTTCCGTGCGCAGCACTTTGCCGTCCGGCTCGACCAACACGCCCTTGCTGCTGTAGGTGCCGACATCGATACCAAGCAAGAGTGATCCCATTTCAGCCCGCCTTTACTGTGCCGCACAGCCGCACGGTTAATCCCATTTCCGCGAACATCGCCGCCTTGGCTGCCAGCGCTCGATCAGCCGCTTTGGCGGAGGGCGAGTAAGCCACCTGCACGTGGTTGGATTTGTGTTTTGCCATCATTTGATCGCGCGAGACGCCGTGCAGCAGCGCGTGCATGATTGGCCATTGCGGCGTGGTTGCCTGCCAGCGCCGCTCGGTTTCTGCAGCGGGAAGCGCGACCGCGGTGCCGCGGCCGACATCCGCACACAGCCGGCTGCGTTCGACATACACGCGACTCCACACAATCTCCCCGGGCTTGCTCACGCCTTTGAGGGTACCGCCGCCCAAACGGAAATACATCGGCGGCTGCCGTTCCGAAGTGGCGCCGGCATATCCGCCGGCCAAATGCGAAGCAGGCGCAGCTCCCGAAATCATGAACAGCCAGACGAATTCGTCGATACCCTCACCGCGATAATGCTCACCCCAGCGCAAATCGTGCAAGGTCGTGGCGGGATCAAAACCCATCGCGCGCCACACACGATTCGTCACCAGCGCATCCACGGCACTGCCTTCATCCACTTCATTGAAATGCGGCACCGGCTGCCCGGCAAACAATTCTTCGCTCGTCCCCTTGCGATAAACCGGCGGCCGTTCGACATTGTTCAACAAACCTTCAGCCAGATCCGAGGCCGGCGCCATGTCTTTCAAGCCCTGTTGATACTGAATGCCGATGGCATCGCAGCGGAATTCAGCCGCGAGGCGCACCGCCGCTATGTACATCTGCAATTGCTCGAGAATCTGGGCGTCGGTCAATTCCGTCTCTTCATTCGTGCCGGTGAGGAAGCGCATGCCACGCTGCTCCAGCCACTGCCGCGCCGACAACGCTTCGGCCTCCGTCACCTCGCGCATCGCCGCCACCAACGCCGACTGGCTCATGCGTTCCTTGTACAAGCCCGTCGGATTCAGCAATTCATCATCGATGATGGCGTTGTACATGCCCATGCAGCCTTCATCAAACACGCCGAGAATCGCCTTTTCATGCTTCAATTGCCGCGCCAGCGCAATGCCGAGCCGGGCTTCTGCTTTCGGCAACTTGCTGACATCAAGCGCTCGCACGTGCGAGAGATCATGCCGAATCTTGCCGGTTTGCAGCCACTTCTGCACGTTTTTGAGAAAAAATGAATCTGTAAAATCTTTGCTCCAAATCGTGCAGTAAGTCACGCCCATTTTGGTAAGCGAGCCGTTGAGATTCAGCAAGCCCACCAAGCCCGGCCATTGCCCGCTCCAATTCGCGACTGTGAGAATTGGACCGCGATGATCGCGCAAACCCGCGAGTACGTGATAGCTGTACTGCCACACCGCCTCCGCCACAATCAAAGGCGCCTCCGGCGGAATGTTTTGAAACACCTTCATGCCCATGCGCTGATTCCAAATGAAGCCATGCCCCAGCACGGGATCGTACGCATGCGCGCGCACCACCGTGGCACCCATCCCCTGCAAAGCGGCGCTCAGGCGTTGCTCCATTTCCAATTGCGCCGGCCAGCAGGTTTGGTTGGCGGCGAGACGTAAATCGCCACTGGCAATCAAATAAACCTCACCGCGTTTACAGCGCGGCGGTTTGTTCAACTTGGGAACTCGATAGGCATTCATCAAAACGGCTCCACTTTGAGTAAACCGGCGGCCGGAGCTTGTCAGCGGCAAGCATTCTCTCTCGCGGCGCGCCGGCAAGCTATTCTAACCGGCGGCTTCCATCAGCATCACCAGACGGAACAATTGTTCTTCATAAAGCTGCTGCAGCGCCGCCACCTCGTCAGCGGGCAGCGTTGCGAAATCAGAAGTATTCTCGATGGCCTGCTGCACCGTCTTGATGCCGGGGATCACGGCCGCAATCTCGGGGAAGCTCAACACGAAGCTCAAACTGAAGGTCACCGGCGAGAGTTGCAGGCGCTGTTGCCGCTGCCAAACCGGTGCGAGCGCCGTTTCGGCTTCCTGCAGAATCGCGGGCGTCAGCCGAAATTGACGGTGATCATCGGAATGAAAGCGGGTGTGGCGGTCGAATTTGCCGGCCAGCAAGCCGAACTGCAGCGGCATGCGCGCGATGATGCCATAGCCCTGCGCCGCCGCGCGTGTCAGTAGACCGGCAGCACGTTGATTGATGATATTGAACACCAGTTGCAAGCCGTTGCCCAAGCCGCGTTGCAGCAGAAATTCCGCTTCCGGATGGGGATGGAAGGTATTGAGCGAGAGTCCCCAGTATCGAATTTTGCCCTGCTCCTGCAGCCGCGTCATCGCCTCCAGGCATTCCCCGTCTGCGAGATGCGCCACTTTCGCAGAATGCAATTGATAGTAGTCGATGGTGTCACGGCGCAGCCGGCGCAGGCTGGCCTCGCACGCCGCGAGAATATGCGCCCGCGAATAATCGAGTACAATGCGGTTGTCCTGCTCCAACCGGTGCCCGACTTTGGTGGCGACCAGCATGCCGGGGCGATTGCCGAAAGCCCGGCCGATCAAGGTTTCGGAATGCCCCAGTCCGTAGAAATCCGCCGTATCGATGAAATTGATGCCGCGCTCGGCCGCAGCATGCAGCGCAGCCATGGATTCGGCATCATCCACCCTGCCCCAGCCGATGGGTGTCGGCCCGGCCATCGCCGGCCCACCGATGCCCCACGCCCCAAAACCGATTTCGCTCACCTGCAAATCCGTCTTGCCGAACTTTCTGAGCTTCATATGATCACCACTCACTTTCTGTCCGTGGGCGCGCTGCTGGAACAGGACTAGCACGACGGCAGGAAGTATAGCAATTATATCCAAACATTCAAGCGCCGAACAGGGAACATGAACACGGCTGGCCCGGCGGCCCGGCAAGATGAAATGGGTTGACATTGCCGGGCGATTTGGCCATATTTTTCGCGCGCGTCATCATCCGCAGGCAGGACCCGCACCTCCACCTGCCGGACGCGCGTGCAAAGTATCTCGATTCCGCGCCAACCTATCCCGCACCGCAAGGCTCTTTCATCTCAGGATCACCGCTTGCACCCGCATCGCATCAAAATCCCAGTCAATCAAAGCTGCGAACGACCTCCGGCATTGTCATGATCAACGCTGCCCTCCTCGGCTGCGGTGAGATGGGCCGACTGCACGCCGATTGCATTGCCCAACTTTCCGGCATTCGAATCTACGCCTGCTGTGACACGAACGAATCCCGCGCGCTTGCATTTCGGGAAAAGTACAACGCCGCCGTCGCGACTACCGAGCCGCAACGCATTTGGCAGGATGAAAACATCCAACTCGTTTATGTCGCCACACCCACCAACAGCCACAAGGCACTGTGTCTCGCCGGAATCGCAGCCGGCAAGCATCTCATGATCGAAAAGCCGATCGCGCTAACGGCCAGCGAAGCGCATGAGATCTACACAGCGGCAAAACGCGCCGGCCTCATCGCCATGGTGGGCTTGAAATTCCGTTTTTATGAAATGGTGCAAAAGGCGCGCGCGCTTGTGCCCTCACCTTTTCTGGTCTCGGTGCAAGTCATGGATGATCCCTGGCCGCCGGATTTTTGGGCAAACGATCCCGAGCAAGGCGGCGGCAACGTGATTTCGCAAGGCATTCATGGCGCGGATTTGCTGCGTTTCTTTGCCGACGCTGATCCGGAATGCGTTTTTGCGGTCGGCGCAAACTATCATCAACCCACGGGCGTGGTGGACAATCTCAGCGCCACTTTTCGTTTTGAAAATGGCGTTGCCGGCAGTTTGATCGTCGGTGATTGCGGCCAGCCGCCACAGGTGAGCAAATTCATGGCACAGCTTCACGGCCCCGCAGGCTCGGTTCTGGTCACCGAGCGATTGACGCATTTGCAATTCAAACCGCGCGGCAGTACGGAAATCTCAACCTATCGCGGCGAAGAGAGCGGCATCCTTGAGGAAAATCGCGCGCTGCTCAAGGCCCTGCGCGGCGAAGCGCCGGTTGCGGCAACCCTGTGGGAGGGTTACGTCGCGCAGGCCATGATCGAAGCTGGCATTCAGTCGGCGAATAGTCGGCGGGCAGAACGCGTGCTGACTGAGGTCCACTCAGTTTGAGTGCGAGGCGAATCATGCCCAACCGATAAACGCGGCCAACGGATGCGATCTTTGATGCCCAGAAATTTTTTTGCCTGTTTCGTTCGTGCCCTCGCAAGGCTTCGGTTGAAAACCTGGCATTGTCAATTAAGAGTTGAATTGCTGCCATAATCGCAAAGATTTTCATCCCGCCAAGATTCAACATTACTGCGCAGGCTCGCATTATACTCGCGCGTTCTATGCACCGATGCGACTTTGCGTGCTGTGCCTTCTTCCTGCTTCCGGTTTGTCCGGCTTACAAGAAATCGCAACATCCAATGCCATACAATCTTCACCAAAAACTCGAACGCCACTGGGAAGCAACCTTGCGCGAAATTATCTGCGCTTATCCCGCACGGCGCGCGAACAATTGGCACTGCCGCCATGACGCTCCCGCAGCGTTTCTGCAATCCGTGGAGCCGAATCGCAAGCAATGGGCAAATTTGGTCAGTGGCCTGCCGGAGTTCTCCGGAGAGATGCAGGTGGACATGCACGCGATCACGGCCACGCGCCACCGCCTCACGCTGCGCTTGAATTCAGCATTGCAGACACACGCACTTTTCCAAACACCGGCCCACGCAAGCCGCACGGACTTCCCGCTCGTGGTTTGTTTGCACGGCATTGGCGGCTCTCCTGAGATGATTCTGGGTGATGATGAATCCACGCCGCCGAGTTATCATGCTTATGGCCGCAGATTGACGGAGCACGGCTTTGCCGTGCTGGCGCCCTATCTCGTCAACAACTTTGCCGGTCGCGGCCGCCTTCATCGCATGGCCTTGTTGCTGGGCACGACCATCTGGGGCTTGGAAATTCAACTGCTACAGCGCTTGCTCGATTTTGCCGTGGCCGAATTGCCGATTGATGCGCGCCGCGTCGCAATGTGGGGCTTGAGCATGGGCGGCGCCTACACGATGTACACCCTGCCGCTTGAACCTCGTTTTGCCGCCGGGATTGTGTCGGCCTGGTTCAATCAGCGCGTGCGCAAAATGATTATCGAGGATTCGCATTATACTTGCTTCCTGCCCACCGCTGAGGAACACGCGTTTCTGCCCGGCCTACTGACGCAGTTCAGCGATCAGGATTTGCTCGCCCTCATTTGCCCGCGGCCATTGCTCATTCAAACCGGCGAGAGGGATTCCGTGTCCTGGCCACCTTTAGTGAAGGAAGAATTCGAGGCCGGCCGCACACCTTATGATCGTCTGCATCTGAGCGAACGATTGCAGTGGCATTTGCATCACGGCGGCCATGAGATCGCGTTCGAAAGCGGCCTTGACTTCTTGAAGAAATGGCTGTGAACCTCTTATGCTGAGGGAAGAATTCACATGTGCAAACTCATGAAATCGGTGCAAGCGATTCTGCTGGCCGGATTCGCGCTTGCCCTCGCAAGTTGCACCGATAAAAGCGATGATGCCAGGGTTGTGATCAGCCTCAATGTTCCGGCCAACGCTAATCTACTGCAAGCGCTGCGTGAGCAGCTTCCCAAATATGAAACCGAGCACGGTGTGCGCGTGCAGTTGATTCCTTTTACCGGCCAGGAAAAACTCTACGCCATGATGGCCGCGGGACAAGCGCCTGACATTTTCTACACCAACACGGTGGTGCGCGATCAGCTTGCCGCCGAAGGCCGCTTGCTCGATTTGAATACCATTGCCGCCGGTGATTCATTCGTGCAACAAATCCGGCCGGAGTTTATTCAGCGCGGCACCTCCATTGACGGCGGTTGGTATCAGTTCTGTGATTGGACTTACACCTACGCGGTTTATTTCAACAAGACTCTGTTCGATCAAACCCACGTGCCATATCCGGATTCGAACTGGACTTGGAGCAAGATGATTGACCGCGCACGCTGGTTGACCCGCGATTTGAACGGCGACGGCGTGACGGATCAATACGGCATCGTCATCCCCAAACATTTTGTCTCAGCTTTTGAGCGCATGAATGGAGCGGAATTCACGCCCAATGCCTTGTTGTTCGATCTACCGCAAGAATCGCAAGAAGCCTTGCAAGCCTATTTGGACTTGATCTACCAAAACAAGGTCATGCCGGAAATCGCTTTCACGCAAGCGCAAGGCATGCAGGTCTCACAAATGCTCAACACCGGCAAAGTCGCCATGGTCGTTGAGGCCGCTCCCAACCTCGATTTCATTACGGCATTGAAAATCGATTGGGACATGGCGCCGCTGCCGCGCATGGCTGACAAGCCGCCGCGGTATTTTCGCTCAGCCTCCGGCGGCTTGTCGCTGAGTTCGTCCTGCCGGCATCCGCACGAGGCGTGGAAATTGATGAAATGGCTGATCACGCAATCGCCTTACAACACGCCCAATCCGGTCTTGCGCGAAACGGATTTCGTCAGCGGCTGGGAAGCGCGGTATCCCAAACTGCAGGAGACGCATTTTCGCCAGGTTTGGGAGCTGAGCGAACGCTATGATGGCGGCGATACGCGTGACTTCGTGCGGTATTCATCATGGAGCAGCAACGCGATTTTGGAGCAACTCAGCCCCAAGATGGATTTGTTGTGCGCCGGGAAATTGACAGTTGCGCAATTGGTGCAGCAGAAGGATGAGATCAATCGCCGGGTGCTCGCCGAGCTTAAGAAGATTCTGCGCAATGAAAGCTTGCGTCCCGCGTTTCGCGAGAAAATCGACGAAGAACTGCGGCTGCAAAATGTCGTGGTGGATGATTTGGAGTGAACAAGAAATTGGTTACGACTCGAGCCGCAAGCGGCGCCGCGGTGCTTCACCTGAATCTCAATTCTCCGAGCGTAATACGTGAGGCGGGAGTTGTCAGAATTTCTTTGCCCACTCTCGCACCCGGACGCTACGGCTTTCATCTGCTATTCAAGCTCAACGACTATCCCTTCGAGCGCCACTTCTGTTACATGCGTCCGCGTCACTCGTCCGCTGCTGACGCCCTCGTTCCGAGAAAATTTGTTGATATGGAATTCACTGCAGAGCTGCCGGGAATTGCGGTTGGGCCGTGGCCGGGCTGGCGTGGCATCCCAGCGATGCCGGAAGTAAAACTGCGGTGCGGCAGCGAAGAAGTCGAAGCGCGTTACAACTTCTGGGGCGACGAGCGTGAAATCGGGCAGGTGCGGCTTATCGCCCTCGTTACAATTGCAGAGCAAACCCCTCGTGAAATTGAGATTCATTATGCTGATGTTCGTTTGCAGCCCGTGGCTGTCGAGATTTACGCCTCAGCGAAACCACATGCCGTTCCCATGCTGGTGAAATTGCGACCGCAGCTTGAAAACACACATCCGCGGTTGTTGTTCTCGGCCACGGAACTCGCGGAACTGCGCGAACGCCGTCAGCGAACGCATCTTGCCATTTGGCGAAAGATCGAGAAACTTCTCGACAATTGGCACTTGCCATTCGAACTCACCTCGGAAAGCAAAGCACTTGCAGGCCCGGAAAGACTCAACGACATGGATCGCGTTGTGCTCGCCGGGTTTCATGCCTTGATCACAGAATATCATACTTCTCTCCAGCGTGCACAAAAATCGTTTGACGATTTTCTGCAACGCGCATTGCAGCCTGATTACGAGCCGATGCGCATCGACACCCAAGCGGGAGAGTGTTTGTTCACGCTAAGCTTGGCGTACGATTGGCTGTGGCCGAAGCTCAATGAATCTGCGCGTGCTCGCTATCGCGAAAAGCTTTTTAAAGTGGCCGAACAAGTTTGGGCGCATTTGGGTTACGAACGCGAAGATTACGCTCAGGCGCATTTTGTTGGATGCAGTCACGGCTTGCTGGCCTTCTCTTTTCTTTTTTGGAATGAACACCCGAGAGCGCAGGAATGGGCAGCCTACTTGCGCGGCGCGTTTGAGTGTGTTGTGCAGATGCTGCCCGAAGACGGCTTTTATCCGCACGGCATCAATTTGTGGATTTACGAGCACACGTTTTTATTGCGCTATCTCGAATTGTTCCGCCACTGCGCCGGCGAGAATTTGTGGAAGAGGCATTCATATTGGAAAAACGCGAGCCAATTTCGCCAAGCATCTTTGAGTCCTGATGCACAACTCGGCGTGACTTTCGGCGATCCGCAATTTCGCGTCAGCGGAGACGCCTGGATGCATTACTTGATTGCCAGTCGCGCGAAATCCCCTGAGGCGCAAGCGCTGGGCGATACGCTTTCCGATCAACCCACTGCCGGCGTGGATTTCCGCAGCGTGCCGCCGCGGCGCCGGGTGTGGGAGTATTTGTTCCATGAACCTGAATTGCTTTCATCGCCTGCGCGGCAAACGCAATTTCATTTTTCGAATGGTGGCCAATTTTTTTGGCGATTGGGGAAACAGAATAATGAAGCTTTGCTGACTTTTCGCGCCGGTGCGCCATTGGGTTTGCGAAGATACGAACACGGCGAATGGAGCGGCTATGGTCACAGCGATCCGTGTCAGGGCAGCTTTCTGCTGGCGCAAGCGGACAAACTCCTGCTCTGCGGCTCCGGCCCGGTTTATCGCCGCGACACGCTGCTCAACAACACCATCACGATTGATGGCTGCGGCCAAATCGGCGACAGCGCGCCGTGGGCGCCCGAGTTCGTGCCGCCGAATCGCCTCGCGCGCATTACAAACTCATTTCGCGCAGAAACGCTGGAGTGGATTGAAGCGGATTTGACCGCTTCATATCTGGACTTTCTCGGCGTTCAAAGTCTCGTGCGGAGACTTTACGTGCTGCGTCCATTGCTTTTTGTTGTTCACGACCGCATTGAATTGAAACAATCGCGCGAGTTGCAATGGAATTTGCATACGTATGGCGAGATTAGAGAAATCTCACATGCCTCGAATTTGCAGTTTCAATTCACAGACGGCGAGCAATCTCTGCAGGTTCTTTGCATTCTTCCTGAAAAGGCGAAATGGCGCACCGGCTTCTCTGATTTTGTTCCGGCCTATCCGCACGCCGGCGAACGCGACCGCTTTTTGCAATTGCATCAATCCGGCAAATCCGGAGAGTTTTTGATTGTGATAAGTCTTGAGGGTTCGTCGCTGGACTGGGAGTTAGAATCATCGCCGGCTGAGGGCAAAAATCGCGTGCTGGCTTTGCAAATGTCTGGCCGGCAAGTGAAAATAGAATTGGCTTGATCATGAAACCGGTTGTGTCCCGCAGGGACAAACGAAATTAGCCCCGCGATTCATCGTGGGGAAACGGATCAAACAAACAACCCAAGTCCCGCAAGGGACGACCGAGAATAGCCCTACAATTTATTGTTGGGAAACAATACAAGCACATCACCCGAGTCCCGCAAGGGACGAATGAAAACTTTCATCCGTCCCTGTCGGGACTCTCGAGGTTTTGGTAAATCATCTTTCTTTCCCACCAATGAATTGGTGGGCTATTGTCAAATGTCCCTTCGGGACAAAATATGTCTCCGTTCAACTTCATAACATGAGAGTCGCATTGTCACCTTCACGCCGGCAAGAACAACCCTTGCAAAACTTCAGACAACGGCTGCTTGACGGCGCCCGCGCAGAGGCGGAACGGCATTTCGATCCGGCTGCGTTGATCTGCCTTATCCCGCGCGAAACCGCCTGGTATGCTATCACACTGTTGGAGAGTGCACAAGCCAAAGATCACCAACTCGCAAATCGCATTCTGGAAAACCTAACGGTGAACGACGGCACGCATTCACCCGCGACGCTTTTTGTCATCTATCATCGTTTTTCGGCATTACTTGCAGATCAAGCCAAAGAACAAATCCTAAAAAACCTGCGGCGGAATTTGCCGATCTCCGCGACCGTGCGCTATTCCGATGGCAACGTGAATCATCCATTGGCGGCGTATGCCCATCTCATTTGCGGCGGTGAGTTGCTGGGCGATTCGACTTATGCGCTCCTCGGCAAACGCCTGTTGCAGGAATTTCACCGTACCATTTCCAGCCGCCGGCACAAGCAGCGGCGCCAGGCGGAAATGGCCGAGTACAACAGTCCCACTTACACGGCGTTGACGCTCTGGTTTCTGGCGATCATCGCCGAGTTTGCGCAGGATGAAGAAGCGCGGCAATTGGCGCAGTTTCTGGAAGAGCGGCTGTGGATCAACGTGGCGATGCACTGGCACGAGCCAACTCAGCAATTCGCAGGGCCATTCTCCCGCGCGTATGCCGAAGACTCGGTGGGCGGCTTCTCGGCGTTGCATTGCACCTTCGCTTACGCCATGCAAAGAGACATTTTCATCGCAGCCGAGCTGCCGCGCAGATTTGAACATCCCTCTGCGTTAATTGAAAACGCCTTCGTGGCCATTCTCAATTTCCACGTGCCTGCCGAAGCAAAGGCCATAGCGTTCGACAAGCCTCTGCCCTACTGCTTTCGCATGACAACGTACTGCGAGCAATATCACGAAAATGGCCGCCGTCAGGAAGATGATCGTCAGATTGCCACGTTTGATGATGAGGTCTATCCCGGCGGCTGGGGCGATCTCACCACGTTCATGACGAAAGAATATTGTTTGGGCACGGCAGTCCGGCCTTACGTGAACGCCGGCCAGAGTGATGGCTTTTCGTTGCGCTATCGTCGCGCCGATCATGTGCAAACTCTGCGGGATTTCCGCGGCGCCTACACGCGCATGGTGTTCAACGGCGCAGTCGTTGGCCAGGATAATTTTTGTCACGTGGCCGGCTTTCCCATAAACAAAGACTATCTGTATGAAGAAGGTCGCGCGTTTACCTATCAACATGAGAACAAGGCCATTGTCTGCAACACGCCAAAGCGCGCCGGTCACGCCGCAGTGAGCGAGCTGCGCCTCGATTTGATATTCTCTTACCACGCGCCGTTCGACCATATTCAAGTCGATGAAACCGTAATCGCCGGTTTCCCGCGCGAATTTGAAAATATTGAGAGAATCGTCATTGCTGACTTTCATACCTATTTGGCGATTCTTCCCGTGCCGGCCTCCGGACTCGCAGGTTTCAAACCAAAAAACCGGCTGTGGGTGTCGCAAGACCATTGCATGATTTCATTCTACAATTACCAGGGCACTGTCCGCAACTTCACGCGCGAGGAGATGAGCGCAACGCGCAACGGCTTTGCCTGCCTTTTGGAGACACGCGATCACTTTCCTCGTTTGAAAGATTTCTTGAAATTCCTCGACAGCGTCAAGCTGAACGAAACGATTTCCAGCCGCGGCGTGCGGACAGTGAATTTTCAAATTGGCGCCGATGCAATGGTGTTCAGTGTCGACCCGATCAGCGAGCGCATTTTGCAGCGTACTTGGAATGGCAAAGATGATACGGTGTATCACTTTCAAGTCGAAACGGCTGCAGAAGATTCAGAGCAATTTTGTCCCAAACAGTTGTATGCAGAAGATTCGCAATTGAAATAGTGAAAACAACTCAGCAGTCACTTGCAAATGTCATTCTGTAAGAATCCTTTTCAGCATGGCATCGGTGCTTGTGATCAAAAGGATCCCTGCGGGATGACAGGGTAAAGAAAGTCACCATGCTGACATTAAAAGATTTGACCGGCCATATTGATCAAGCCGTCTGGATCTCTGACGATCGCATCTCGGCTCTGGCTTCACAGCGCAGCGGCGGCATCGAGCAGATCGATTTTCACGGCAGCCAGCCTGTCAGCCGCAACGCCAAGCTTCTGCAGCATCCCGAGGGCGTGCTCAGATTTTCTTTGAGAGCAAATATTGAAGGACGATCAGAAATCGTTCCGCTGCAATGGCAAAATCTGACCCTGCATCCTGCCGGCATCCAACAAACTCATGAATGGAGCGGCTGGCGCATCACCCTCGAAATTGCAGTGAAAAGAAACACGCTGCAGGTGCAGTGTCATTGTGGATCGTCAGCAAGTCAACAGAATTGGGATGACGTTCGTTTGGAAGTAGCGTGGAATTCGAAATCGCTGACAACCGAAGTTCATGGCCAACGCCTGTGGTCAGAGCCACAAATTTGGCGAGAGAGAAGATTGCTGCTGCACGCCAATGATCAAATTCACTTGCAAGAATGGCTGCGGCGCAAGGGCGATTATCAAGGCGATTTTCTCATTCCCGAAGGCTGGCGGCGGCTGATTTACAAACGCCACTGCGTCTCCGGCACCGCGCGGCTGGAGGATGTGCGCGAAGAGTATTTGCAGACGACACTGAAGCTGTACGATGCCGATACCTGGATTCTGCTCGGCGGCGAGAATTTTGTTTTGCAAGCAAGCGAAGATGGCTGGCAGCATTTTCGTTCTATCTCCCCAACCACCGACGACAAAATCTGGCACTCGCCACAATTTGAAGTCGCGTTCTTCACCGAAAAGCCAGTTCGCGAACAGCCAACCACAGAATCAATCTTTGCAATTCAAACCAAACGTTACGAAGCGCTGGACGCCGCCGTGCCGCAACTGGAGATTCCGGAATTTCCTGCGATCGGCGAATTCTTCCGGCGCGTGCCGCAGATTGTCGAATCCGCGCGTGTGCAGGATTTCGGCATGACGCGCGCGTGTGCCGGAACTTACTATTGGATTTGGGCCTGGGACAATATGGTCACCGCGCTGGCGCAATCGCATTGGGGCGATATTGACAATCTCAAAAGAATGGTCGATTTCATTCGCACGCATCGTGATCGAGATAGCAGCATTCCCGGCCGCTGGTCGCGGCAACTCGAGCCGATGGACAGCCGCGGCATAGGCGCGATGGATTTTCTCTTCTCCGAGCTGGTGCTCAGTCTTTACGCCGAAACCAACGACAGAATGATTTTGCGCGGCAATTACACTGCATTGCACGAGGCATTCACGCATTTGCAGCACCGGTCGCATGCGAATGGACTGTTTCCCACCATCGGCATGTATCCGGATTTGCCCGCCAAAATGGGGAGAGATGAGAATTGCTACGTGGCGATCGACGAGGGCGCGTGGTATGGCCTGTGCCGCAATCTGGAAAAAATCGCATGGCTGGTCGGTGATCGACCCACTGCGGAGAAAGCTGCCCGACAAGCCGGTAAGATCGCCGAGAATTTTCTCACGACGTTTTGGGATGAAGAAAAGGGATTCATTTGCGATGCATTTGATCCTCGCAACGGCAAACGCCATGCGAGTTATCCGTTGTTCTCGCTATTGTTTCTCGAATCGCCGTGGGGATATGCGCTGTTGCGAAACAAACTCAACTCCTGCGCGCAGTTCATCAGCGCGCATCTGCTCAGCGCACGCGGCCTTGCTCTCACCCCGGCGTGGGACGTGAATCACCACAGCGAGCCGGCGATGTCAGCTTGGTATCCGCATTGGGATTTTGCCGCGATCAAAGCGCTGGCGCATGCCGGTGATTTTCAAGCCGTGCGACGCTGGCTGCATTTGGTTGACGAGTGCTATCGCCGGCTCGGTTACTGTCCGGAGTTTGTCGCGCTCAACGTGAAGCCGGAAGAACAATGGCAGCATCACGGCGCGGCGTGGAATCTGAATTGCGCCGCCGGCTGGTACAACGCCTTGCTGCACGGAATCGTCGGTTTGGAGTTCGATATGGGCGGTCTCACCTGTCGAGCCGCACCGGAGATGCCGGCATTTCGTCTGCGGCAATTGCATTTCCGCGGCGGCCGCTGGCAGGTGGAGAAATCCGGCAGCGGGAAGTTTATCACGTGTCTTGAAGTGGACGGAGAAGAAATTGACGGCACCTGGAAAGTTCCTGCGCGCTTTTACACCGCTGATGAACATCAGCTACGAATTCAATATGCTAAAAAGCCACTGCATCACCCGATGCTGTTGGAATTGAGGGGCGCAGAATTGGTCAATGTCGATTTGGCGAAAGACAAGGCTGTTTTCTTGATTCAAGGATTTGGCCAAACGGACTTGTGCTTCAGTTGTCCGGAGAAACCAGAACTGCATTTCGACAGCAGTGAGGTCGATTATCTTTGGCAACCTGAAACGAACACCGCACGCTGCCAACTCTCGCTGACCAGTGAGCATGAAGTCAGCTTGATAGTGAAATGAAACTGGTACGCTGTTGCTTTGACAAGCATATCCACTACCACTGTCATCCTGCAAGGATCCTGTGGAGATTTGTGCACAGTGCCGAGCTCTTCACAAGATTCGTCTGAATGACATATCGAGAGAACACTTCTACGAATTAAGGTAACAGACCACAATAGCGTATGACTCCACTCGATGCGGCACACAATGCCAGAAACAACAAATCGCGCCGCAGCTTGCGCCGGGAGGTGGAAGGCTACTTGTTCATCTCGCCGTGGCTCGTCGGCTTTTTGATCTTCGCGGCCGGGCCGATCTTGTTGTCACTCTTCATGAGCTTCACGCAATGGTCGCTGCTCTCCGCGCCGCAATGGGTTGGTCTGAGCAATTATCAGGAAATCATCTTTGATGACCCGCTGGTTTACAAGAGTCTGTGGAACACGGCATACTACGTTTTCTTCTCGGTGCCATTGGGCGTTGTGTTCTCGCTGGCACTGGCTATTTTGCTCAACCAGAAGTTGCGCGGCCTCAGCATTTTCAGAACCATCTTCTTCCTGCCCTCCGTCACCAACATGGTTGCGGTTTCTCTTTTGTGGATGTGGATTTTCAATCCCGAGTTTGGGTTGCTGAACCGCGCCTTGAGTTTTTTCGGCATCACCGGCCCGTTGTGGCTGCAAAGTGAGGCTTGGTCCAAACCCGCGCTCATCCTCATGTCGTTGTGGGGCATCGGCGGCGGCATGATCATCAACCTCGCGGCGTTACAAAACATTCCTGTCGAGCTTTACGAAGCCGCAGATTTGGACGGCGCGCGCAAATGGCATCGACTGCGCCACATTATGCTGCCGCTCATCTCGCCGGCGATTTTTTTCAATCTCATCATGAACATGATCGGCTCATTTCAAGTTTTCACGCAAGCGTTTGTGATGACCGGCTCTTCCGGCCAGGGCGAGGAAGGCGGCCCCAATAACGCCACGCTGTTCTTCGTGCTCTATCTCTACAAAAAGGCTTTTCAGCAATTCAAAATGGGCTATGCTTCGGCGCTGGCGTGGATTCTGTTTGCCATCATTCTCATCTTCACCATTTTCCAATTCGCGCTGTCGCGGCGCTGGGTTTATTACGAAGTGCCGGAGAAAACGCAGTCATGAATCAATCCGCGCCAAAATCGGCCCTGCTCGCACAGATCAAGCTGGGCTTTTCCTATCTGCTACTCGTCGTGCTGAGCCTGATCTTCATCACGCCTTTGCTGTGGATGATTTCATCATCGTTCCACAGTTTGGACGGTGTGTTCGCCGTGCCGTTTCAGTGGATTCCCGCGAAGCTGCACTGGGAAAACTATCGCGACGCGACGCAACTGCTGCCTTTCGCCCGCTATTTTTTCAACACGGCGTTCATCACCATCATGGTGATTGTGGGAACGGTTTTTTCCAGCTCGCTGGTTGCCTACGGCTTTGCGCGTTTGCGCTTTCGGGGACGCAACAAGCTCTTTGCGCTGTGCCTGGCGACCATGATGCTGCCCGGCCAGGTCACCATGATTCCGCTGTATGTTTTTTTCGCAAAGCTCGGCTGGGTCGATACGTTTCTGCCGTTGATCGTGCCGGCGTTCTTCGGCTCGCCGTTTTACATCTTTCTCCTGCGGCAGTTCTTTTTGTCGATTCCTGACTCCTACGATGAAGCTGCATTGCTGGACGGCGCGAGCCGTTTTCGGATTTATTGGAACATCATCCTGCCGCTGGCGCGTCCCGCGATTGCGACGGTGGTGGTGTTCAGCTTTGTCGGCGTGTGGAATGACTTCTTCAATCCGTTGATTTACATTAATTCCTTCGAGAAGGCCACGCTGACATTGGGCCTCAATCTGCTCAAAACCCAAATCATCGGCTCGGGCGTGACGCAATGGCATTTAATGATG
The DNA here is from genome assembly GCA_023150945.1 of bacterium. Lineage (NCBI taxonomy): Bacteria > bacterium. The sequence continues at coordinate 107,040 of JAKLJX010000009.1, forward strand.
GCCGCTTCGGTGCTGGTGCTGGTGCCCAATGTCATCGTGTTTTTCCTCGCGCAACGGCATTTCATCAAAGGCATCAATGTCGGCGGTTTGCGTGGATGAATTACTTCAACGGCGGCCAATTTTGAGACGGCTCTTAACTCTACTTGGCTTCTTTAAAGTTGAATCGTTGCAAAAAAACAAAGATTTTCTGACCACTAAGGCACGAAGACACCAAAAAAGAAACTTAGTGCCTTGGTGTCTTTGTGGTACAATTTGGTTATGGAAAGGAGCAGAGCCATCATGTTTAAACATGGCCGTTTTTTCGTTTGGTACTCGCTGTGCATCCTGGCGTTGGCGACCACTGCCTCTGGCCAGGGCAATCCGGAATTCAACGGCAAATGGCGCCTCATTCCGGCGAAGAGCAGCGAGATTGGCCTTTATGGAACGCTGTCATTGGAATTTCAACAGCAGGAAGCAACAGTCACTCTTATCCAAAACTGGGGCACGCCCCGTTTCTTTTTGACCGATACGCTACAATTGAAAACAAACGGCGAAGTGAATGAAGTGCTGGTACGCGAGCGCGAATTTGCGAGCAATGTGTTCATGGGACTCTACCTGCCCGTGGGCGCGGCGCGGCAAATCACCGCCACGTGGGAAAATCAGGGCGCGACGTTGCATCTCGAGGAACGCTATGCGACGCAAAGCTCACAGGGAACATCAAATTTCACCAGCATCCACCGCTATTCCTTGTCCACTGACGAAGAGACACTGATCTATCAAGTCGAGCGCCCAACGCGCAAGAGTGGCCCGCCAATCAAGTACGTGTTGAAACGCGAGGGCAGCAAAGAAGCGTATTACATGAAGCTCGAAGACAATTGGGAAATCAACGGCAAGCTGGCGGAACAAGCATTTCTCATCAGCCTGCAGGGCTTGGCCAACAGCGACGGGCCGCGGCTTTACTTCATCTATCCCCCGAGTTGGAATTTCAACTATACGCCGGCGATATTCGATTTTTTTCAGAATCAAAAGAATTACACCTTCACCCAATTGCGCTCAGCGGAACAAGCGCTGAAAACATTCAAGGCGCAAGTCAAAGGATACGTGGTGTGGGACAAATCGGTGCGCACGTCCTTGATTGTTGCGTTCACGCTGGCCGGTTTGGAGAAAGCCGTGGTGGTCAGCGAGGAAATGATTCCAATGCTGGAGCAGGCGGGATTGAAAGCGGTCGGGGATTTCCGCGGCCAATTCACCGGCAAATCCGACGCGGAGATTTACACCTGGGCGTATGAGCAATACTGGCCGCGCTGCAGCAAAGATTTCATCATCTGGATGGGCGGCGAGTCCGGCAATGTCATGAAACCGGGCGTGGCGGATTGGGGCATTTACAAACAGGCATTCTTCAATGATCTCTCTTCCAAACCCAAAGATGCCGCGGAATACGAACTGGCAAACAAACTGCTGAGCGAGATGAATCCGCGCGCGATGGTTATGGGATGGCACTCTTATGCCAAAGACAAGGAGGAAGAGCATGTCAAACTGACTTCGAGTTATGGCTTGTGCGTCGATGGTTTGCACACGCTGCCGAATTTCAGTTTCAACAGTCAAGTGCCGGTGACCAAGGGTTTTCAGTTCAAGAATCGTCACAATGTGGCGGCGGGCAAAAGCTATACGCCCAAGAAGAAAGTGTACATCACCTGCGTGCAAACCGATGGACTCGGCTTGGGCGCGTGGACCAAACCCGGACGCGGTGAGATTCCCTACGCGTGGGAAACACTGATGAATTACTCCTGGCTGGCGCCGGCGATGTTGGAGTTTTTCTATTCGCAGGCGACCCCGAATGATTTCTTCATCGGTTGTTTGTCGGGACCCGGTTACATGTATCCCAAAGCGGTGCCGCCGAAACTGCTGCCGCCGTTAATCGACCGGGCGCGCGAGTTGATGGAGAAGCTCGATCTCAATGTGTTCGAGATCATGGATTATTCCGAAGGCGCGGAGGCCGGCGGCAATACCGATTTGCCGAAAGAGATAGTCGACGCTTACTTCCAAGGCATGCCGCATGCGATTGGATTCATCAATGGCTACACACCGTCTTCCACTTTTGCGATCAAGGATAAGCGGCCGTTGATTTCTTATGATTATTACCTCTCTCCCACGCGGCTGGTGGAAGAGGCAGTGGCGGATTTGCGCGAGTTGGCGGCAATCAACGCGAAGCGGTCCTATTTTTTGCTCATGCACGTGCGCGAAACCAGCGACATCAAACGAGTGAAGAGCATTTTAGATCAACTCGGACCCGAGTTTGAGCTGGTGCCGCTCGATATTTTTCTCACTATGGCCGGCAATCAGCCGACGTTTCAAAAGCGGTTTTTGCAGCCGGCCTCGAAGTGATGTCAAAGCTAACATGAGAAAACGGAGTGAACAGAGAAAGCGATTTTCTCAGAAGGCCTTTCACTGTTGACTCTGTTTTCTCCGTGTTTGACTTTCGAGATAGTGCAGTCAACGAGAACATGAACGACAAAACCCAATTTCAATTTCGCCAAACCGGCATTGCCAGTGGCTTCATCTTTGATCGCAGCGTGCAAATCGCAGAAATCCGCGATCTGCGCTTGTGGAATGTCCGCTTTCAAAATGATGGCCCGCTTATCATTGGTGAAGATGTAGCGACGCCGCTGTTCTGGTGGCAGTATGCCGATCATCAAAATCCGGAACGCCATTGCGGTTCTAACGGCAAGCTTCGACTTCTACAAGCAGAACCGGAGCGCGTGACATTTGTCTGCGAGGGCACAAATGCTTCCAGCAGTGCGCTGAGCCGTTGTGAAATCGAAGTGACGTATTCCGCCAAGCATCGCAGTTATGTTTTTCGCATCGCGGCGCAGTTGACGATTCCCAGCGGCACGCACTATTTGGTGACACCCAATCCCAGTCATGGCGAGTTGGAGTTCTGCAATTTTTGGCCGGAGGGAGTTTTTTCTAACCTCGCCGGAAAGCCCAAACGCTACCAGGCATGCTATGTCCAAAATGAGAACGGAACTCTTCGCATTCCGCACCATCATTTGGAAACTTCCGACAAGCACAACATTGTGATGAAAAAGGGAACACGATTTTGTTGGCTGCTGGAAGAGACCAATCCCGTGGTGGAGATTATTTCGGACAACGAGGTTTGTGCGGGATTGTGCGCTTACATGTGGGATGCGCATTTCGGCTGTCGCATTTGTGATGATTTGCAGAACAAACTGCTCATTGGGCATAGAACTTTCAACGCCGCGTTTCTGCTCTATGCCATTGACCGGCAAGCCGCAAGCGATCTCGCCAGCAGCGCGCGAGAAATCATCACACCGGAAATCAACCAGATTCCCATCTATGTGCCCGGCGTGAATACTTTTGCGCACACACTTCTTGATTTCCGCGAGCAACAAGCGAAGCTGTGGCCGTGGTCTCATGAAAGCGAAGGCGCAGAACATCATGCAGAATTCGCTCTGGATCGCGAACGAGGCATTGACGACTCCTGCTCTCTGCGCATTCGAAACACCGAGCCGGGCAATTCGCAATGGGTTGCCACCACGCTGGGGCCTGCTTTCGGTCAGCCGCCTTTTAGCGACGGCGCGCGTCTGCGGTTGACGGCTTACGTTCGCACCGAAAACGTGCAAGATCGAAGCGATATTGCGATTCGCTTGCATCGGGCCGGGCACGGCGATTTGTTTAAAGTTTCTGAGTATGAAGTTTTTCCCAGTCACCAAACGCTGTGCGGCACGTGCGAGTGGCAACGCCTGCAAGTGACCACACCGCCGCTCTCACCGGCGCCTGATCGTGTGCATCTGCTGCTGCGGCAATCCGGCAGCGGCACGAGTTGGTTTGATAATGTGTTGTTTGAGTCGGAGGTGTCAGGTTGATCTCGGCAATCGCATCCCTTGTGGCAAAGGTGCTAATCTTATAATTTGCTTGCACGACTAGCTGTAATTCCGTCCCATCGGGACGCTCGATAATAGCCCAGAGTTTAAACTCTGGGAACGGAACGATCAATTTGTACCCCAAGTCCCGAAGGGACGAATGAAAATGGCACGTCGATAATGTCTCAAGCGTTATTTTCCAATCGTCCCTACGGGACTTCGGTTTGTGAGGTACATCTCGTTTCCCAGAAATGAAATTTCTGGGCTATTATCAAATGTCCCTACGGGACAAAGTCATCGAAACTCTATTGGCATTACACACATACTCCTTGTGTGGTGCTCCTTAAGAATCGAATTTGTTGATATCGGCGTCAGCCCACAAGGGGCTGGAACTACGAAAAGCGAGAACTGATTGTGAAGAAATCAGAACCCACTTCCCTGCCAGCTTCAATGATGGTGTGGAGCATCCACGACGCGGTGATTGAAAATCCGGCGTTGCTCGAGGAACAATTTCATGACTTGCGCCGTGCCGGATTTGATGGCGTCGCCGTGTTCGTGCGCTGCAGCCGCTACACTTGGGCGCAGGCGTCAGCGCGCGCCAGCCTCAAACGCATTGGAGAACTTTGCCAGGAACATGGCCTGCAATATTGGGCTGGCCCTGATGCGCGTTTCATCTCGCGCTCGCTGCTCGGAAAATCTCATGGCTTGCCTGTCGTGCTCTATGGCGATCAGGTCAGAGCCACCCACGTGCCGCATTTTGCGCCGGTGATCGACAATCGTTTTCGTTTGCGCTGCGATATTCCGGCGCGGCACTCACACATGTTTCATGAAGTCGCCCTCGAATATGCGCCGGCGGGCATTTTAGCCGCGTACGCTTTGCCGGTTGGCGAGACAGTCATCGCTCTGCGAGACATCATCGACATCACGGCAAAAACGCATTTTTTCTACAACGCCCGCGATCGTTATGTCGAAGCCTTCGGTTTCTTCCAGCCGCCGGATAGCCGCGCCTGGCAAGTACTCGCATTTTTTCTGGTCCATTCCTCGCATGTGGATTTTTCCAGCGCCAGCCAGATGCAGCATTATCAAAAAAAGCTCACCGAGTTTGCGCAAGACGTGCATAACCTGGATTTGCTGATGTGGGATGAACCGGGCTACACCTGCGTGTACGGCGCTCTCCCTTTTTCCGCGCAGATTCAAAAGGAGTTCAAAACCAGAACGAAGCTGGTGTTGCGCGAGCAGGTGTGGAAACTGGCGTTGGATTGCAGCGATGAAAGCCACATTCCAATTCGCACAAACTACTTTCAAACCGTGCAAGATTCCATGATTGGCGCGCAACGCCGCATTGGGACGGCGATGAAGAAAATTTGGGGACCCAATCTGCGCGCCGGCATTCATGACACTTGGCACTTCGAGTCTGCGGATATGTGCGACATGAATCACGGCAGCATGGATTTATGGCGCTCGCTGCCGATTCACAGCGGTGGGTTTGTCGATCTCGGCGGGGTGAATCAACTGCGTGATCCGGATTCCGGCTACTACGCCCATCTCGCTGCCATGAGCATCATTTGCAGGTCACTCGGCAAATTCAGCCGGGAAAAATTCGCTTTCAATAATCTGTGGACAGTGGGCGATGATGAGGGCGCAGGTTGGCAAAAAAGTGTGATGGATCATTGCGTCAACGTCATGGCGCTGTTCGGTCAGCGCTGGCTGGCGCATGCTTATGGACCAGTCGGCACGATTGGCGATGAGAACACCTTTCTCGGCTCGCCGCCGCTGCCGGGCTATCCGCAGCACAGCACTTGGCCGGAATTTCCGCAATGGAATCAGCGCTTGCGAGAACACTTCACCGCTGTGGAGGGGCAACTGCCGTGGGCAAATCTGTTGGTGGTCTATCCGGTTGAAACGCTCTACGCCCTGGCCAACCACCGCGCCGATGCGATTGCCGCTGAAATCTTCAAATTACTTTTGGCATTGACCGATCATCACTACCACGTCGATGTGGTATCGCATTCAGTTTTCACAAAGGGAATTTGGAAAGACCAACAGTTGATTTTGGATAAGAATGCGTATGATGCCATCATTTTCCCACACGCAGAAATTATCTCTGAAGCGACAGCTAACATTCAGCAGAGCGGCGCAGAGCAAACGCTTTATGCGTTCAGTGAACCGCGGAAGTTGACCAACACTCAGGCGGCAAACCTGCCGATTGTCTATCGGGCAAAGGATTCAAACGAAATCTTGGCTTGGCTGGAGCAGCATAAGAATCTCCGGCCGGTGCAAGCGCCGGAAAACTCCTGGGTGAGCCTGACAAAATTGCGCGAGAAAACGATTGTCACGCTTGCTCCCAGCCGGCACAGCTTCGCGTTCAGCGGCGAGATTGCCTTTGACGGCGAACGGCTGGCGGTGACCCGCAGCCGTGAGTTGCAGCGCTTCGCATTCGGACTGCGGCGGGCGTAACCGGCACAGCGTGCGTTGCTGAGCCCGCAACCTTCAATTCAGTCAGATGAAAACAAGAAGGGCGCCCGTCCCGCGCGCTGGGGTTTTCCCAGCCGCCGGGAGCAAGGCGCCCAATAAGTCATCCCGAGTTGTTGGTGTCCGTTCGAATATACCACCGCACGGACAATCTCTTCATTTCTGGACAGACACGAATCAGCACAATCCGCCGCAGGCGTTCACCCGGGCAGCGTCGCGGCGATTGTCTATTTCGGTGCTTGCGCTCTTGCGGTCGCGAAGTACCGTTTCATCATCACGCCCCACAAACCGACACCCGCCAGGAACAAAACCAAAAACAGGGGCAGCACTTCCCATTGCGTCGCCACGGAGAAGTTGGCGGCATTGAAATGAGCGGCGAGATACGAATCCTGCAAAATCTCCCGCATGATCAACATGAAAACGATCACGCCAAACATCAGGCCGGTCACCAGGTACAGGCCGGGGCGTGGATCCTCTTTGCGCAACGCCTCGGAAGTCACGAACACCGCCGCGAGTGCAGCCAACAGGCCGATGAAGAACGCGGCGGTGGCCAGCACATTGTCGCCCATGAACAGCATCATCTGGCTGCGCGGCTGGCTGATCAGGAACCAGAGTCCGACGATGAACTGCACCATGGTGGTGTACATGAACCAGCGGCCGCCATAGCGGATCAAGTAGCGCCCATAGGCCGCGTCTTTTTTCCAGCGCAGCAGGCCGAGGCCGGCAATGTACAAGCCGCCGATCGCCACGGCCGCAACCATAAAGTGGAGAAAGCGCGGAATCAGCGTGGGCTCGCTCCAATTCAGATTCCAGCCGCTGGGATCGGCGTGATATTGCGCCGCCCATTTCTCCGGGGTGAGCGCGAGCGTGAGATTGTTGGTGTAAGTGAAGCCGACGGTCACGATGAGCAGCAGGCTGAACACGATGATCCCGCCGGCACGGCGATGCGCCGCTTGATGCTTGAAGGCCACCAGATAGAAGCCGTAATAAGCCAGCGTCACGAAGACAATCACCAAAAACCAGGGCCAGCCGACGATCACCGAGGAGGTGTAGAAGAATTGCCCGTACAGAACCTGCAGAAAGAGCAGCGGCGCAATGCCCAAGGTGATGGTGGCTGCGAGCAGGGACGGAATGTTCTTGCTGACTTCTTCGAACAGGCGCCGGGCATTTTCGTCCTGACGGCCACGCCAGCGGGCAAAAGCCGCCAGCACGCCGCCGCCCAGCATGAAATTCATCGCCAGGATATGCAGTAGAAAGGTGACAACCAACAGCAACTTGAAAACCCAAAACGGTGCAGGCAAAGCAATCGGGTCTGCCGTGGGAATGAGGGCTTGGACATCCATGATCTATCTCCTTACCGTTGAAATGCAAATCTGTTCAAGCTCGGTCATGCCGGCAGCGCGGCGCGGGCGTCGGAAGCGCTGAGCGCGCGCCCGCCGCAGGCCAGGGCCAGTCGCTCCCCTCAATCAGTGCACCTATTGGCGCAGCCATTGCGCCAGCGCCAGGCGTTGTTCGGCGCTGAGTTGAATCTGCGGCATGCGGGCATTCAAGCTCTGCAGATCTTCCACCATCACCGAGATGGTTTCCTCATCCAGCTCGCGCAATTGGGAATAGATGCGATCGGCCGGCACGGCGCGATGGCAGGGTGCGCAATTGCTTGCGAAAATCGCCTGGCCGTCCGGGAGGCCGGCAGCGGGACTCGGCGAATAGAGGCCGGAGAGAAACGCGGCCAGCGCTGCGCGCTCGGCCTCGGTGCCGCCAAAGGGCGGCATGGTGCCGTTGTGCATGGCCTCCAGGCTGCCCAGCATTTGCAGGAGAGTCGCACTTTCCCAATTGCGCTGTTGCAGCACGGCTTTCACCCCGCGATAGGCAGCGACGGTGTGGCAGCTCTGGCACTGCACCCGGAAAATCTCCTTGCCCACTGCGACTTGGTTCTCCGCGGTGAGTTTGCGCTGGCTCATCCATTTGGCGGTGTGCAGCACGCCGGTTTCATTGAGCTGCGGCACGTTGAAGCCGCCGTCGCCCGGCATGGGTGTTTTATAGATTGAATTCGCGTACATGTAGTTCGCGATAATGTAAGGCTTGCGGATCGCTTCGCGGATGAACTCGAAGGCCCACATGGTGGTGAAGGCTGATGCCATCACCAGCAGGCTGAAAACAATATGCAGTTTCGCGGGTTTGACCAGCGTGAGCAGGGAAAGCACGAAGGTCACCACGGAAAAAATCAGGATGAGATCGGCGTAGAACGTGGCGGTCGGCATCAAGCCCTGCGAACTCGACCAGACTTCCGGCGCAATGTTGCGCACGTACCAATACGCGAACAGGGGCAAAACCACGAAAGCGGGCACGATCCACCAGGCGCTCCACTTCACGATCTTCGCCTTCAAAGCGGCATCCTTCTGCACGCTGGCAGTCAGCAGCGCGTAGATGCCCGCCAGCGCCAGCGCGAAGGCAAAGCGCAAGAACAACGAGGGGAAGTAGGTCGGATTGAAGAAGCCCACCCAGAATTCACGATTTTCGATCCACCGGCCCGAGGTCAGCATGAAAGTCAGAATGCCGTTGATGATCACCATGCTGGCGAAAGCGGCAATGAAGTAGATCCACCCAAACCACAAATGCGTGCGCCGGTCGAGCTTGCTCCAGCCGTAGAGATAAAGCAACGCCGCGGTGATTTCCAGGAAGAAGAAAACCCATTCAATGGCCCAGCCCCACACGTAGGAGTGAATTAGCGTGCTGGTGCCGGAAGGATGCACCAGAGCAATGGTGAACCAAATGCCCACGCCGGTGACCGCTCCCAAGACCACGGTCACGAGCACGAAGAACTTGGTGTGACGTTTGAGCCACTCCAGCAGCGCGGTGTCGTTTTCACGATAGGCTTTTTTCTCGGTCAACACCAGAAATAAGCCGCCGCCCACGGCAAAATGCGATATGAAAACATGCAGCACGGAGATCAGGGCAATGAGCAGCCCGGCTCCGAAGGACACATCCCAAACGGGGTAATTCATCTGCTCCTCCTCGATTTGAGTGCAACCCAGCCATTTGGCAATGCGGCTCCAGCCGAAAAAGTCCGGAACAATCTAGAGTTACAACAGCAACTGTCAGGCCACACGCCGGGGAAAACGGTCAGCGAGAATCAATGGGTTAGAGCAGCGAAAAAAGCGGCGCAAAAGCAAATCTCTCAGGAATGCGATAGCCGGGGCGATATTTCTCAAATCTGCGATTCTCGCGCGGCGTGACGGATTTTCCAACACGCGGCAAAGGCGGAAATGATCAGCAGGCCGCCTCTCTGCTGCGCGAGCGCTGCCAGCGGGGAGTCGCCAATTATCGCTTTGACAATCTCAATCGTGGACATATATTGCACCAACTCAAACAGGCGATTGCCGCAGTTCGTGCAGCAAGGCGCCGGTTCTCACACGAACAGAATCATGATCAAAAACGGATGGAATCATGGCACGCTTTGATCGCATGACCGTTTTGCGCACCATGCTCGACAGCGGCTTGGTGCCGGTGTTCTATGAAGCGCAGCCCGAGGTGGCGCAAAAAATCGCGGCGGCCTGTTATGCCGGCGGCGCGCGGCTGCTGGAATTCACCAACCGCGGCGAGGCCGCGTTGCCGGTGTTTGCGCAATTGTCCGCTTACGCAGCCGCGCAGCTTCCGGAATTGATTTTGGGAGTCGGCTCGATTGTCGATGCGCCGACCGCCGGGCTGTTTATCGCGAGCGGCGCCAACTTCGTCGTGGGGCCGGTGTTCAATCCCGAAGTGGCAAGGCTGTGCAACCGGCGCAAGACCGCTTATTCACCGGGGTGCGGCAGCGTTAGTGAGATTTCAGCGGCAGAGGAATGGGGCGTGGAAATCGTCAAGATTTTTCCCGGGGCGCAGGTGGGCGGCCCGGAATTTGTCAAAGCGGTACTCGGGCCGATGCCGTGGACGCGCATCATGCCCACCGGCGGCGTCGAAGCCACGCAAGCAAGCGTGCAGGAATGGATCAAAGCCGGCACCGCGTGCCTGGGCATGGGCAGCAATCTCATTCGCAAGGATTTGGTCAAAGCCGGCGACTACAACACGATCCGCGACAACGTGCGCCAGGTGTTGAGTTGGGTCACGGAAGCCAGGGCAAAATAGGCTGGTTGACTTGAAATCTGTAGAGCCGTCGCAGCGTTGCCCCGAGGCTGCCGCGCTGTTCACAACAACCCCGCAGTGCGAAGTCCGGCCTCCACTTCCTGCAGAAAGGTCTTCCTGCCGGCCGGCGAGCGAATGTCGATCTTGTCGACCGCGATTTGATGAATGGGAATGCCGTATTTCTTCTCACACACCAGCGGAAAGGTCGAGTAGTAGGCATTCAATCCCTGCAGAAAGGTTTCATCAATTCCGCGTTCTTCGATGCGGCCGCGGCGGCGAATGCGCTGCAGCAGGGTTGACACGCGTTCGACGCATAACATCAGGATCAGATGGGGATGCTGCAAATCCCGATGCAGCCGGTTGAAGTATTCGAAATACAGATCCAACTCGCGATTGTCCATGCAGCCCAGGCCGTGCAGATACTTGGCGAAAATTTCCGGATCTTCATAAAGCGTGCGGTCTTGAATGCAGCTTTTGGGCACGGTTCGAATCAGCTCATGATGCTCGACGCGGCGGATGAGGAATTCAAGCTGCAAAGTGAACGACCAGCGCCGCATGTCGGCATAGTAGTCCTTCAGAAAGCGATTGTCGATCACCGGTTCATCGAACAGCTCGAAATCGAAATGCTGGCTGATGAGTTTGGCGGCAGTGGTTTTGCCGGCACCGATGTTGCCGGCCATGGCGAGAAACAGCTTGTTGTCGGAATTCATGCTCGCCTTTCTACAATGCGTAACTTGCACGATGCAGCAGGTGGCCGTATTTGTCCATCATCACGCCGATCAGGTTGTCTTCGTGTTCCGGCAGGGCATCCAGGGCGTGAGCGATCCGGTCCAACCAGCTTGCTTCGGCGGCGCTCAGTTTGAGCCTCTGGCCGCGGACAGCCGCGCGGATGAGATCACTGGCGGTGCGGGCAGCCGCCACGGTGCGCTGGTAGGCATCCGGCGCTTTGACGATGGCCGCGGCAATTTGCCAGGTCGATTCCGCCGAGAGCACGAGCGCCTGCGGGCTGAGTGCAACATCGGATTGCTCGAGTAAATTGCGATAGACCAACTCGTGGCCGCTGGCCAGCGCCTGGTTGCACAGCCGGCAGTCGTAAGCCAGCAATTCCAAAAAAGCCTCCGGCGCATTGCCCGAGAGCAGGCGAATGTTCTGCACCGACTCATTGCTCCACAAATCACACATGGCGGCGGCCACGTTGCCGACCGGACTGAAATGCGCGCAGCAGGCGGACTTGCCCTCCATCGCGATGGGCGCGCCGGTGATCGCCTTCAACACCGGGCCTTCGTAGGCGCAATCCTTCGAGGGCCCGCGGGCGCCGCATTCGAAGGCCACCAGGCTGCGCACGGCGCTGGCCGCGCGAATCACGGCCGCGAAGACTTCCGGCAGCATGCCCTGGCCGGCGAGCTGCATCGCGGTGTTGGCGAAGCCGCACGCCGAGTCGCCGCCCGCGAGCAGGCCATGACCGTCACACACCGCGGTGATTTCCTGCCAGAGAAAAGCCATGTCGCGCGGAGCCAGCACCCCCAGCGCGAAGATCACACCGGCGACATCGCCGTACATCATGGCCTCGTCATGCACTTCCTTGCCGCCGATGGATTCGATGGAAAGCACGTGAGCGCCCGCTGCCGCGCAGCTCGCAAAACTGGCGCGCATGCACTCCCAAGCCTCACCCGAACGCAGCACCGGCGGCCGCGAGAGATCGCGCAGATCCGTGGGCGTCACGCGCAGCGCCGAACGCAACCCAAAGCGCTCATGCGCCTCAGAGAGAAAATCGGACAACAGCCGCGTGATTTCCGCCCCCCAGGCGGGATGCTCCGTCATCTGCGGCAACAGCTCGAATTCCACCATCAAACCGGGAAGATGCAGCCGCCGGCTGGCGCGGACGATCATTTCGCCGATCTCGCGATATTGCTCGAGCACGGCCGGCCAGGTGCTCTCTTCCAGCAGCATCGTGGGCAGGGTGAAATTGATTTCGGGATAAACTTCACCGGCACCCACGGCCAAACCGTGGCCGCAAGTCACCGGCTGCGGCGCCCGGCCAAACATCAGCTCGGCGGCACTTGCCACTGCCAGCGAGGAGAATCTGCGGCTGCTCTGCTTCGTGGTCATGATCCGATCCCTTCTGCCTGCTCCGCGGCACTCATCGTTCACTCTCAGGCACATGCCGGTGCGCACCGATTGGCAGCACCACCCGGCGCGCTGCCCTGTGACAATTAAGCCAATTCCAGTTGGACAAACAATAGTGGGTTTGGCGGGGAAATCTTTGCCGTTTCGGCGATGATTCTTGCGGCGCAGATCGGGCGGAGGGACGGCCACTCTCCATTCACAAACTTGCCGAGAAAAGCTGATCGGCTTGGTGTCTGTGAATCCCAGTGAGGATCCGGGACTGCCATTCACTGGCGGCGCAACCGGGATAATTGGACTTGCAATAAGGTGCAAATTTATTATACTCAGAAAACCCGATCGCGAGTTTGTTGCCGAAGCGCGCATCCGCCGCCGGTTGCGCTCGCGCGGCACGTCACGGTTGCGCTGACCGTCATTACCAGCAGGCCAAACATGCAGTGTTTCTTGCGTTGCCTCCAGTCGCTGAGTTGTTCAGTTGCGCTCGTTCTCATGCTGTTCAGCAACACCGCCTCATTCCCTTCGCAATCCATGCCGGAACTCGATTCCACCCGACAGCGCCTGCTGGCTTTGGCGCAACAAGGCAAAGCTGCCTTGACGAATCACGAGCCCGACCGCGCGCGCGCGGCCTATCAGGAGGCGCTCCATCTCGCCCAACGGCAGAACGACTATCTCGCCGCCGCGGCAGTGCACAATCTCCTCGGTGAAGTGCACGAAGGCGCCGGACGCTATCAGGATGCGTTGGGGCAATATGAAGCGGCGGCGCAGGCGCTCAGCCGTGAGCGCACCGGCCGCGACACCGTGGCAGTGGATGAAACCCTGGCGCGGCTGCGCGCCGGGGAAAAGGGCTTTGCCGGCAACACCGGACTGCCGGTGAGCGCGGATCTCCAGCGCGGCGAAGTGGACGATCTTGCAGCGCTGCTGCGGCTGCCGAAAGCGCGGGCCAAAGCAGAGCTGATGGTGCTGTCCATCATCAACATCGGCAACATGTATTTGCAGCAGAGCCAGTACGATCTTGCCGAGGCGCGCTACTTCGAGGCGCTGCGGCTGGCGCGGCAGCACCGCTTACCGGAACGGCCGCAGCAACTGCTCACCAATCTCGCCTGGAGCGCCATCAAGAGCGGACATCTCGAGCTTGCCGACAGCCGGCTGGATTCCGTACTCGCCGCCGTTGCCTCGCCTGCCCCGCTCGCGCTGCGCCGCGCCATGCTCGCGCTCGCCGTGAATCTGCGCGAACAGCAGCGTTATGCCGCCGCGCTCGCCCATTTCGAGCAAACCCTGCCGCTCTATCGCGCCGCCCAGGATGAACGCGGCTATTGCCGCGCGCTCACTGCGCTCGCCGCCACCCATGCGCTGGCGGGCGAGTTCGAGAAAGCGCGCGATCGCTATCGCGCAGCGCTGGCCGCGAACCAATCGGTGCAGGATCAGGAAACCGAGTGGCAAGCGCACGGCGGCCTGGCCATTTGCCTGCACCATCTCGCTGAGCTGGAACCGGCGCTGCAGCACTACGATCGTTATCTCACCATCGTCGAGCAAATCGGCGGCAATTTTGCGACCGATCAAGGCAAAACCAGTTTTCTCGAAAATCAGGACAAGATGTTTGAGGACTATGCCCGCGCGGCCTGCCAGTGGGCGCAGCAGCGGGGCGATTGGGGATTGGCGCGGGCGGCGATCGAGCGCGTGCGCGGCCGCGCGCTGCAATCGCTGCAGCGCGCACGATTGCACGTGCCGCCGCGGCCGGCGGGCCGGTTGCCTGCGGCGTATGTGTTGCGTTCGGGCGAACCGGCGGCATGGCCCAATCAAAGCATGATGGTGCAAATGGCAGTGGGCGTCGCGTCGCCGGCCGTTGGAGAAGCCGAAGATTTTCCGCTGCAGGAATTGCCGCCGGAGCTGCAAAAAATGGCCGCCGGCGTGCCCGCGCGTGCGCAAGAATCTGACAGCGCCGCCGCCGATTCCCCTGCCCGCCCGGCGCTCACGTTTTTGGAATACTATGTGATGGCCGAACAAACCGTGATCTTGGTGCGGCGCGCGAACGGCGAGATTCGCGGCGCGATCGCGCCGGTTCATGCCGATTCACTTGCCGCGCTGGTGCAGGAATATGCGCAAGCACTCGCGGTGCAAGCCGCGCGCGGCCTCAGCTTCGAGCGCCAGGTGGTGCCTTCCGCGTCCGCGCAAAACACGCCGCGTCCGCGCGAAGAGCGCGTCATCGCGCAGCAACTCCATCGCCTGCTGATCGCGCCGATGCGCGAATTTCTGCCGGCGGAGACGCACGCCGCGCTAGTCATCGTGCCGCACCGCGCTTTGTGGTCGCTGCCCTTCGCCGCCTTACGCGATGAACACGGCCGCTATTTCAGCGACCAGCACGTTCTGAGTTACGCCGCTTCGTTTGCAAGCTGGCAGATTCTCGCCGGCCAGCCGCGGCCTGCCGATCAACACAACGTGCGCGCCTGGGTGGTGGGCAATCCGCGTTTGCCCGCGGCCGCCGAGGCCTGCGGTTTCGTCCTGCGCATGCAGCCGCTGCCTGGCGCGCAGCAGGAGGCGGAAGCCATCGCGAAGCTGCTGGGCAATAAACGCAGCCGCCTCTTCACCGGCAGCCAGGCCGACCGGCTGCGGCTGGAAGCGTGGCACGCGGATTACACGCTGTTCCATTTCGCCACGCACGGCTTTGCTTGTGCCGATGATCCGCTCAGTTCATTCATCGTGTTGAGCCAGTTGGAAGCCGGGGAGATGGCCTTCGACTCGGCGAACGCCCGGCTCGCCTTGCGCGACGACGACCGTCTCGCGATCACGCTGGAAAACCTGCCGGCGGCGGAGGCACAACACCCGGAGCTGGTTCCCTCCTATCCCGGCCTACTCAGCGCGCGCACCATCATCAATCCGGCGCGCTTCAATTTCAAAGCGGATCTCGTGACGCTGAGCGCCTGTCAAACCGGTCTGGGAAAATTGTTGAGTGAGGGCATGATCGGATTGAGCCGCGCCTTGCTCGCCGCCGGCGCACGTTCGCTGTTGGTGAGCTTGTGGCGCGTCGATGATGAAGCCACGAAGGAACTGATGATCGCATTCTATCGCGAATATCTGCGCCACGGCAACAAAGGCTTGGCGCTGCAGCAGGCCATGCAGCACACGCGGCAGCGCCATCCGGAACCCAAGTATTGGGCGGCATTCACGCTGCTCGGCATGGTGGAATAAACTCGCCGCGAGCACAGCAAAACTCCGAAGTATTGGGTCGGATCGCGGCAGTTGACTGAATGCAAGCATCTTCCGGCTGGTGATGTTATTGAGCTTGACCTGGGCAATTCGAACTGGAACGCGATCCTTGGTTTGATGCCATGCAGCCGGAATCCTTTTTCAATCCAGCGCAGTGCTCAATTTGAAAAAGCTGCTTCCAGCATGACATTCTCCTTTCACTTTTGCAAACGCCACTCATCATGTCAGTCCTGTTGCCAATGGAGGAATCGGGCATGCGTCACTTCAAATGGCTGATCGGTTTTCTCGTGCTCGGTGTCATGCTGCAGGCCTGCCCGCAACGGCCGCCGGCCGGCGCGCAGCCGCAGCGCCGGGTCACCCTCACCCGCGTGGTGCGCATTCCGGTGCGCGTGCTCACCGCGGATACTTCGCGCGCCGCCTTGCGCGAGAATCCCGGTGTGCTCACGCTTACCGCCGGTGCTGCTGATGAATTGCCGCAAGGCCCAACCGGTTTCGAAGTGCTGGCCGGCGGCGGCTTGGTGATCACGGATCCGCTCGAACGGCGGCTGGTGTTCTATGACAGCCTCGGCAACTTTCTGCGCGAGTTGCGGACGGGCTTTGCCGCGGCGACGCTGGCGCGCTTGCCGAATGACGAGCTGGAAGTGAGCGAGGCCACCTCCGGCAACTATTATGCGCTTGATCAAAACGGGCAATCTCGCCTGGTGACAGATTCGCTGCGCAGTCTGTCTGCTCAGGCGCAAGCTCAGGCCCGGCTGCTCAACAGCCAGCGCGGCCTCATCGTCCGCGCCGCTGCGCTCGGCGGCGGAGCAGATACGCTCGTCATCGCCTTCGACGGCGCCGGCGGCGCACAGATGGTTTCGTTGCAGAGTCTCGAACAGGAAGCGCGGGGCGACACCTATGTCGCGTTGGAAATCACCAGCGGCGCCAGTGAAGCCGTGGCCGTGCAAAAGCGCATTCGCCGCTATGCCGCCGACGGCACCTGGCTGGTTGAAATCACCGACCTCCCGCTGGACTATTACGTGACGCCCGAGGAGGAATTCCGCGTGCGCAACGGCGTGGTCTATCAACTCCTGCCGCGGCAGAATGAGGTGTTGATCAACATTTGGGACACGAATTAGTGCACGATCGCCTTGCAAAGCGTTGCCCCCACCGTTGTCATCCAAAGGGGATCTTGTGAGAATATCCGGCAATGCAATCTTCAACATTTCTTGCCAGAGGAGAGGCGCATGCTTGATCTCATCGTTTGGTTTTGGCTGGCGCTGCTGAATGTGCCGGCGCGGCAAGACGTTTCCCCGGAAAAAGTGGCAGCGCTGCCGCGACTGACGCGCGCCGAGATCATGGCCACTGCCGAACGGCTGGCGCAACACACCTGGGTGTGCCGCGCAGCCAATCGCGTGGCGCCCTGCGTCACCGCGGTGCCGTACGAATCGGACTGGCAGCCGAATCAAACCGTAACCGGGGTTGCCTATGACTGGGGCGGCATGGATGATCCCGAAACCTTTGACCGCAAGCTGCAGGAAGGCAAGGCCGCCGGCTCACACAGCCGCCACGGCATCACCGCCTGCACCGCCGGCATCGACTGCTCCGGTTATGTTTCCTATTGCTGGGGGCAGCCCACCAGACATGATTATTCCACCCGCAACATTCGCGAAATCGCCGGCCGGGCCAAGTACAATTGGTTTACCGACATGAAACCCGGCGATGCACTGAACAAGCCCGGCGATCACATCGTGCTGTTCGCCGGCTACCATGCCGACGGCCGGCCGATCGTTTATGAAGCCAACGGTGGTGCCGGCCGGGTGATTCGCAAAGTGCGCACCTGGGCCAGCCTGCAGAACTACCATCCCCTGCAATACCGGATGGTGGTGGAAGAGTAAATTCATCAGCTCGATTCCGTTTGACTCAAGGAGAGTGTCATGCGCCTGCCGCTCACGACCACGCTGCCGGCTCTGCTGGCCATGATTTCGTTCAGCACGTTTTGTTCGAAACAAAGTGAATCTCAACCAGGAGGCAACCCGCCGGCGGTGGCCGCCGCGCCGCAAGTCTACCCCGAGCCCACCCGGCCCCCGGCGAAATGGGCGTTACTGGTGGGCATCGACAAATATCGCCACAGCGACCGCATCTCCAGTCTCTCCGGTTGTGTGAATGATGTGATGGACATGAAAGCGCTGCTGCTCGGCAAATATGAATTTCCCGAGCAAAACGTTCTGGTGTTGACCAACGAGCAAGCGACGCATGCCGGCATTGTCGCGGCGCTGCAAAACCACCTCATCGCCCACGCCGAGCGCGACGACATCGTGGTGTTTCACTTTAGCGGCCACGGCTCACAAATGAAGGATATCTCCGGCGACGAACCGGACGGCTGGGACGAAACCCTGGTGCCGCATGACTCCCGTGACCCGCAGGGCCGGGTGTTCGATCTCAGCGATGATGAACTCAACGGCCTGCTGCAGAGGCTTTCGCAAAAAACGAAGAACGTGACCTTCATCTTCGACAGTTGCCATTCCGGCACGGCCACGCGCGGCGCGCTGACCCGCAACATTCCTCCTGATGACCGCCAGCCGCCCGCCAGCGTGCCTGCCTATGCCGTGAGCACGCGCGGCGCGGAAGCCGAGGGCAGCGATCTGCGCCTGCAGACCCTGAATTACGTCCTGATCGCCGGCTGCCTTTCCAAGCAGACTTCCTTCGAGCATCTTGCCGAAGGCAAGGAACGCGGCGCGCTCACTTATTTTCTCGTGCGTGAGCTGCGCCACAGCCGGCCGGGCGCCACCTACCGCGATGTGATGGATCGCGTGAAAGGCAACGTCAACGCGCTTTATCCCAACCAATTGCCGCAGTTGGAAGGCACGAAACTGGATCAATACGTCTTCAGCGATTCCACCGGCCTGGCGCAGCCTTATGTGCTGGCTTCACCGGCCGGCAGCAATCAAGTCAAGCTGGCGGCCGGTGACGTGCAGAGCGTGACGGCCGGCTCGATATTCGAAATCTATCAACCCGGTGCCAAGAAATTTGCCGCGCCGGAGCAGCCGCTCGCCAAAGCCGAAGTGACCAGCGTCTCACCGTTCAGCGCCGCGGCCAAAATCATCTCCGGCCGGCAGATTCCGGCGTTTGCGCGCGCGGTCGAGCGTGAGCGCCGCTATCCCGATCAAAAGCTGCGAGTGTATTACCAGGGGCTGGCGCAATCACCGGCGCTGCAAGCGATCAAAACCGAGTTGGACGGCTTGAGCTTTGTGGAAACCTCGCCCGCGCCGCGCAGCTATCACTTGTTGCTGCGGCAAATCGGCGATGCCATTGCCACGGAAGGTGCTGACACCACGGAAATCTCACCGCGGGTGCCTGTGCGCGAATCCGGGGCCACGGCCCGCGTGGTGCATCAAGTCAAACAGTGGGCGAAATGGTTCAATGTTCTTTCGCTGGACAATCCGGCCGCCACGGTCAAGATCGATCTCGCCATTCGTGCCGTGCAGGAAGGGATAACGCGTGATCCGTTTGCCGCCATCGACAAAGCCGAGGCCGTACTGGCCGCCGGCGAATCCTTCGAAGTCACGGTGACGAATCAAGCCAGCCGCGATTTGTACATTTCGATTCTCGATCTTTCCACGGACGGCAGCATTGCGGTGATCTACCCTTATCCCGAAGGCGCGAGTGAATTGCTCAAAGCCGGCGCCAGCGTGACGCAGCGTTTCGACACCTTCGTGCCGGAGAATCGCGCCACCATCACCGATGTCATCAAAGTGTTTGCCACTGCCAGCCCGGTGGATTTTCACGTGCTCACGCAAGCGGCGGTGCGGGATGTGCAGGAACTGCCGGCGGATCCGCTCGGCCAGTTGCTGGCACAGGCAACGCTGGGACAATCCCGCGGCGCGAAACCCTCTGCCGTCGATCTCGGCAGTTGGGCGACCAGTCAGCGCGTGTTCAAGATCAAGCGGTGAAGCGGAAGCAAGCAGCGCATTTCAAAAAAACCAGAACGGGAGGGTCACGATGCCGAAGTTCGATTTCACCTCCGGCCGCCGGCTTGGGTTCATTTTCATTGTGCTGCTGGCCGCGGGCTTGCTGCAATGTACCGGACCCACTGCCACCGCGCCCGGCGAAATCGAGCTGGCGATCACGCCGGTGCCGGGCGGCGGCTTCAACGATGCCGGTGTGCAATCCAGCATTCCGGATCTCGCCTTTGATGAGACCTGGTTCTACATTCCCGGCTTTCTCTCGGAAGACTCATGTTTACTGCGCGGCCAGTGCAGCGCCGGCGGCAATATCGATCGTTTTGGCAAACTCACGGCGCCCTTCAACCCCGAAGCGATTCCCGCGCCGGACGGCAATCCTTCCCTCTTCTTCGGTTTCATTGCCACCCAAAATTTCTTCTCCTTCAATGGTGATCTGGCGAGTGTGCACAAAAGCGGCATTCAGAAAACCGGCATCTTCATTCCCTCGACAGCGGGCAAGCTCCGCTTGAAATTCGACTATGCCTTTCTGTCCGGCGACTACAACACCGGCCCGGCGCACAACGATGTTGCCCAGGTGCTGCTGCTCGATCAAAACAACCGGAAGCTCGCGACGGTGTTGCGCCTGGAGCGTGACCTGCTACAACCCGGCGGCAGCGGCGCAGTGGCAGGCAATGCCATGCCGCTGCCGGAAGGCGGCGGGTCGCAAACGCTTGCCGGCGTCACTGCCAACTATCCGCTGTGCACGGACTGGCGTTCGCACAGCTTTGATCTCACCGGTTTCAAAGGGCAAACGGTCACGCTCCGGCTGCTGGTGGAGGAAGTAGGCGGCAAGAACGAGCATCCCGTGGCCTTGCTGTATGATAATTTCCGCATGGTGGAATACCACTGAGGCGGAGATACGCTCCAACGTGACAGCACATCAGTTGATCAATCCATGCCAACTCCCCTGCCGGAAAACAGGCCTTGCTGCAGCATGTCCCGCGCTGGCCGGCCGCTTGGCTTCTGCTTGCTTGCCCTGCTTGCAGTGGGATTGCTGCAAGACAGCCTCGCGCAATCACCGGCCGATCGTTCCACTGCGGGGCAGGAAGCAACGCGGCAAGCCGCGCAAAGGTTGCTGGACAGCGCGCAAGCAGCCTATCGCCGCGGCGATTGCGACAACGTGAGACTCGCGCTGTCGCTTTATCAGCAAGCGGCGGCACGATTGGGAAAACAAGAAGGCCGGCTGACGAAATCCATCCGGCTTTACAACATGGCCAAGGGCTATCACCAACTCGGCCTGGCTGATTCTGCCCTGCTCTGCCTGCGTGAGGCGCTGGCGCTCAGCCAGGCGCTGCAGCACCGCGAACGCCAGTTCGAGACCCTGAATTTTTGCGCCGAAATTTTTCAAAGCCTGGGCCGCCTCGATTCCGCGGGATTCTACTACCGCCGGGCGCTGGCGTTGCAGCGCGCAGCCAATGAGTCGGCGTCACCGCCGGTGGTATTCATCAATCTCGGCGCAGCGCTGCATGCGTTGGGGAATCCCGGTGTTGCGCTTTCCTATTTGCAGCGCGCCTTGGCAAGCTTGCCGCCGCAGGAACACGGGCTGGCCGGCGTGGCGTGCAACAATCTCGGCCGCGTGTTGCAAACGCTCGGTCGCTCAGATTCCGCCCTGGTCTATTTTCGCGCCGCGCTTGGACATCGCCGCGCCGCAGGCGACCGCTTCGGCGAGGCAGTCACGCTCAACAACATGGGCTACTCTTTCGATTTGCTGCAGCAGCTCGATTCCGCACAGGTGTATTATCGCCGGGCGAATGCCGCCTGGCAGCAGCATTGCCGGCCTTCGGATCAAGGCATGACCCTGATCAATCTCGGCAGAATTTGGCTGGCGCAAGGCCAGCCGGATTCAGCGCTGGCGTACTTGTCGCGCGGATTGCATCTCAAGGAAGCAGCCGGCGACCGCTCCGGCGAAGCTTGGGCGCTCAATGACATGGGGCGGGTTTATCAACAACGCGGGGATCACGAGCTGGCGCGGGAGCACTATCATCGTGCGCTGGCAAGGTTGCGTGAGGTGGGTGATCGCAGCCGCGCCGGCGTGACGTGGTACAATCTCGGCCGTTTGTTTCATGAAGCCGGGCCGCAGCAGAATCTCGAGCGGGCGATTGCATGCTATGACTCGGCGGCGCAGGCGCGGGCGGCCGTGCGGAGGCTGGCGGGCGCGGATGACAATCGCCTCAGCTTTGCCGAACAAGACGTGCATTTGTTCGAACATTGGGCGCTGGCTTGCCTCGCTCTGGCAAAGTCATGGGGCCGCGCGAACGCGCACGCCGCCGCGCTGGCAGCGGCGGAGCGCGGCCGCGCCCAGTCGCTGCTGGATTTGCTTCCCAGCACCACAATTCAACCGGCCGGCAGCGCCAACCTGATTGCCGAAGGCAAGCAGTATGTGCAGCAGATGCAGCAAACCGGTGCGGGATTGCTTTCCTATCTCGTGACCGCGGACACGCTGGTGGTTTGGTTCGTACTGCCGTCCGGCGAAAGCCATTTGCAGCGAGTCGCAGTTTCGCGCGATTCGCTGGCGCAACTCGTCGACGCAATGCGTTGGCAGTTGGGTGCGGAGGCCGGCGGCCGCGTGGTGCCGGCACTCGAACGCGGATTGCGCCCCGCAGCGACCGGCCCATCCGAGGCCAATGCTGCAGGCAAGCTGGCAAAATTGCTTCTCCCTCCTGCCCCGCTGCTGGCGCGCTTGCCGGAGGCGAGCGAGCTAGTGATTATTCCGCATGGCAGCCTTGGCTTTTTGCCTTTTGCCGCTTTGCCGGTTGATTCTCTGGGCAATTGCCTGGGAATGCAACAGGCGTTGCGCTATGTGCCTTCGTTGGCTTTGCTGGCGGCGTTGGAAAAGAAACAAAGCTTGCGTGACCCGGCCAGCCGGCCGGCGCGCTTTGCCTCGGCGTTGATTGCGGCAAATCCCAAGATGCCGCAGTTGCCCACGGCCAATGGCGAATCGCTTCGCCTGGCGCCGCTGCCCGGCGCCGAGCAGGAAGGCTGGTGGCTGGCGCACAAACTGAAGGTTCACGCCCTGCTCGGTGCACAAGCAACCGAATCCGCCGTGCGGGAAAAACTCCCCGCGGCCGCGCTCGCGCATTTCGCCACGCACGGCTACGCCTTTGCGTCGGAAGCGCAGGTGCGCGAATCCTTTCTGGCATTGGCGCCGGATAAGAACAATGAGGGTTTGTTGACCGTGGGCGAAATTATGAACGAAAAGAGTGAGCTGACTGCGGAGTTGATCGTACTCAGCGCGTGCCAAACCGGCCTGGGCAATCTGAAACAGGCGGAGGGCGTCGTGGGCCTGCAGCGCGCTTTTCTCGCCAAGGGCGCGGCCAGCGTGCTGGTCAGCTTGTGGAATGTCTCGGACACCGCAACACAAATCTTGATGAAGGCCTTTTACACGCATTGGCTGGATGATCCGGATCGGCCGGGCAAAGCCCGAGCGTTGCAGCGCGCCCAGCAGGAGGTGCGGCAGGCCGGCTTTGATCACGCCCGCTATTGGGCGGCGTTTCAACTGGTGGGCGCGCCCTGAGTCCCTCACCAAATCATGGGAGCCTTGGGAGATGAAAACAAGAGCGATTCCACTCACGCTGCTGCTGGCGGCGCTGGCGAGCTGGCATTGCGGCGAGGACAAAGTCGTGACGCCGGAAATCAATGCGCCGGAGCCATTGCGTTGGGCTTGGCAGAATCCCCTGCCGCAGGGAAACGCGGTGCACGGCTTGCATGTGTTTGACCGGAACACCGCAATCGCCGTGGCGGGCGCCGGCACAATCATGAAAACCACTGATGGCGGTGTGAGCTGGCGGGTGCAGCATCTCGCCAGCGGCGTGATCGGCGATTTGCTCGCGGTGCATTTCTTCGGCAACAACTTCGGCGTCGCAGTGGGGAAAGCCCGCACATTGCTGCGCACGGCAGATGGCGGCCTCACCTGGGAAAGCCGGCCCAATCCTGCCTTTGGCGATCTCACAGACGTTTTCGTGATAGATGCCAGTACCGCAATCGCCCTGGGCGACAGCGGCGTGATTCTACGCAGCCGGGATGGCGGCACGTCTTGGAAAAGTCAACCGAGCCGCGTGACCAGCCGCCTGCATGCCGTGTTCTTTCACAATACCACCCTCGGTCTTGCAGTGGGACAACAGGGAACGATTCTCAGCACCACCGACGGCGGCGCGACGTGGACCAAACGCACCAGCAACACCGCGAGCACGCTCCATGACGTGGTTTTCACCGGCAGCCAGAGCGGGTTTGCCGTCGGCGATCTTGATTTCTCCGGCACGGCCGTGGTGCTGCGCACGACTGATGGCGGGATCACCTGGAGCCGGCAATCCTCCAGCGCGACCGCGGCACTGTTCAGCGTTTTCTTCAATGATGAGCGCGCGGGCACCGCAGTGGGCGCGAACGGCACGATCGTGCGCACCAGCAACAGCGGCGCGACTTGGGCAGCGCAAGCGAGCGGCAGCAGCGACAGCCTCCTTGGCGTTGCTTTCAGCGATGCCAATGCCGGTTTTGTTGTGGGAGATTTTGGTACAATTCTCCAAACCGCGGACGCGGGCCAAACCTGGACGCCGCGTTCCCACGGCTTCACCATCACGCTGCGCGCGGTTGCGTTTACCGAGGCCAACACCGGCATCGTGGTGGGCGGTGACTTTTCCGTCAACCGCGGGTTGATTCTGCGCACCAGCAACGCCGGCGCGCTCTGGCAGGAACAGGGTAACGCAGCGGCGCGCGTGCCGCTTTACAGTGTGGCTTTGGCGGATGCCAACAATGCGATGGCAGTCGGCAATGCCGGAACCATCCTGGTCACCAACAATGGCGGCGCCACGTGGAACGCGCAAAACAGCGGCACCTTCGCCGAGCTGAATGACGTTGTTCTAATCAACGCACAAAACGCCATGGTCGTGGGCAGTGCGCCTTCATTCAACAGCGATGCGATCATCCTGCGCACCACCAATGGCGGCGCAACCTGGAGCAAGCAGTCGAGCGCCACCACCAGTGATCTTACCAGCGTGGCATTCGCGAATGCCAACCTCGGCGTCGCGGTGGGAAAGAACGGCACGATCTTGCGCACGGCCGACGGCGGGTTGACCTGGCAGGCGCAGGCGAGTGGAATTTTCAACGACCTCAATGCCGTTGCTTTTGCCGGCGCTCAAATCGCATTGGCGGTGGGCAGAGACAACTTTGGCGAGGATGCCGTCATCCTGCGCAGCACCGATGCCGGGTTGACCTGGCGTTTCATTCCGAGCGGCAGCAAAAATGTTTTGCAGGGCGTTTCCTTTGCTGATGGCAGCAACGGGGTCGCGGTGGGTGAAGCCGGCATGATCCTGCGCACCACCGACGCCGGCTTGACTTGGATTCGCCAGCCGCGCGCCGGCTTTCGCACGCTCACCGGCGTGGCTATGACGGGCCCGGAACAGGCAATCGCCGTGGGCGTGTTCGGCACCATTCTGCGCGGCGCTGCGCGATGAGCGGAAAAATGGGAAGACTCTGCCCTCCGCCGCGGCGCTTCAGTACGTATCAAAGTTGAAAATACAGGCATCCGATCTTACCCGGCCTCTTCCCCGCCGCTGTCGAAATCGAAGCGCTCAAGAGAACCGCCAGCGGGCGGGCGGCCTGGCCAGCACAGCCAGACAGTGCGTTTGCGCCCAGCAATTTTCCAGTTGATTTCCTCACGCGCCCGCCGCACCCGGACACAAAATTCCCCCGCCAAAAAGGTGTTGACAAAGCGGAAAAAAACGCTATACTCTTCCCAGTTCCCTCAAAACTTACACGAATCAGTTTGGTTGTATCTTCAGACGCCACACGATTGAATGGCTTTCCCATTGCCCGACAGGACGAGGCAATGGCACGTGATTCGGTCTCACCCCACACCTGAGCACAGCCTCAGCCCCGCGGTACGACATACAATTGAAGAGGAGGGTATCCCCATGCCTGCCTGTCAAAAGCTGAAAGCTGCATTGACTGTCCTTTTCTACTCGGCATTCCTTCTGCTGTTTGCGCCGCTCGTCGCGCAGGCGGACACCGGCAAGATCACCGGACGCATCACCGATGTTGAAACCGGTGAACCCCTGCCGGGCGCCAGCGTCGTCATCGAGAGCATCTGGCTGGACGGCAAAGAAGCCAGGCTCACTGACCTGCGCGGGGCGGCCAGCGATGCCAGCGGCTATTTCGTCATCTTGAATGTCCGCCCCGGCACTTACAGCCTCAAGGCGAGCATGATCGGCTATACCGCCTTCACGCGCACCCAGGTGCGCGTCAGCATCGACCGCACGGTGACGCTGGATTTCGCCCTCAAAGCCACCACGCTGGAATCCGAGGAAGTCGTGGTGGTGGCCGAGCGCGAAGTCATCAAACCCGACGTGGCCGGCACGCAGGAAACCATTCTCTCGGCGCGCATCGCGGAGACGCCCGTGCTGCGGGTGGACGAGTTCGTGAACAAGATCAAAGGCGTGGAATTGGTGGCCACCAATGAAGGCCAGGGCCTCAGCATTCGCGGCGGCGGCATTCGCGAAACCGATGTCTGGGTCGACGGCATCTCGGTGCGCGATCCGCGCTCGGAAAACTCCTATCTCTCGCTCAATTCCACCGCGGTGGAAGAGCTGCAAGTGCTCACTGGCGGCTTCGAGGCCAAATACGGCGGCCTGCGCTCGGGCCTGGTGAACGTCGTCACCAAAGAGGGGCAGCGCGACCGCTACCGCCTCTCTTTGAAGATGGATGCGGCGGCCGCCAACCAGCAGAAGTTCTACGGCACCAATCCCTGGAGCAATGATTCCTGGATCTATCGCGTCTTTGCCGACACCACCGCCAACGGCTATGCCTGGCGCGGCACGGTCGGCGACACCACCGTGCCGGAGGAGCTGCGCTATTTTCGCGGCTGGAAAAACAGATTCGAGGGTCGCAACAATTATGAAGCCATCGGCCTGGCGCGCAACGCGGCCATGACGGCGGAACAAAAACTGGAATTGTGGAAGCGGCAACATCCGCAATACAAATTCGGCGAGAACGCCGACGTGTACGTCGAAGGCACCGTCACCGGCCCGATACCCGGCGGCGGACTGCCGTGGGTGGGTTCCGTGCTCGGCAAATCGGTTTTTCTCGCCGGCTTCAAATACGAGAATACCCAGTTTGCCTTTCCGCTCGGCCCGCGCGACAACTATCGCGATTGGAACGGACAGTTCAAGATCACCACGCAGATCAAATCCAACATGAAACTGTCCTTGAACAGCATGTACGCCAACATCAATACCCTCACCGCCGGCCGGCCCTCGACCTTCGGCGGCACACTGATCGACAACTCCAGCCGCTTCAATTTTCTCAGCAGCACGGAAGTCTCGGTGCGGCAGCAGGCGCGGCTGCTGGGCGGCTCGGACGGCTTCATTCAAATGTTCAACAAGAGCCGGCTGCAGTTCTATGATCAACGCTATATCATCGGCGGCGTCAAGTTCACTCACACGTTTTCCCCCAAGGCTTTTTACAGCGTCGACCTGCAATTCAGCTATACCGACCATGAGTTGACGCCGTTCGTGCTCGACACCAGCAGCGCCGATGCCCACTTCAGGCTGGGCGATTACCGCGTGTTGAACGTGCCCAACGGCGGCACGCCCAACGGCTCCACCAACTGGCTCACCGACATCACCAATCTCTTCTGGGTGTATGGCGGGCTGCAATCCGCGGACACCTCGCACTCCTGGGTGGCGAATCTGCGCGGCGACCTCACCGCCCAACTCGGCCGGCATCATCAAGTCGAGGCCGGCTTCAACGTGAAATACAATTACCTCTCGGTCAACTCCGGCACCTGGCTGCAATCGGAAAAAAGCTGGACGCCCGACCTCTGGCAGTATTTCACCGCCAAGCCGCTGGAGATCGGCGCGTATGTGCAGGACAAGTTGGAATTCAAGGGCATGGTCGCCAACCTCGGCGTGCGCGCCGACTACTTCAATCCCCAAAAGCGCAGCTACCTCGTGCAGCATCCGCTCGATGAAGACTATGCCAACTTTTATAATCTCGTCTATCAATACTTGCCGGGCAAATTCGGCTCGTGGGAACGCTGGGTGAAATTCCGCGAAATGTTGAGCCAGCCGACGGGCTGGCCGCTGGGCGAGAACAAGACCCAGCTCAAACTGGCGCCGCGCCTGGGCGTGTCGTTTCCGGTGACCACGCAGAGCAAGCTCTACTTCAACTACGGCCATTTCTACCAACGCCCCAATGTTCACTTTCTTTACAACCAGGCGGTGATGCCGGGCGCCACCAACGTGCCCTCGCCCGGTTTGGAAATGGCGCGCACCGTGGCGTATGAGTTCGGCTACGAGCAGAGCTTTTGGCAAAATTTCCTGTTCAATGTCACCTTCTATTACAAAGACGTGAAGAACGAGCCGCTCTCCCGTTCCTATGTCGATTACTGGGAAGAGCAGAGCGTGCAAACCTACGTGCCGGACTACTATCGCGACATCCGTGGCCTGGAGCTGCGGCTGGAGCGCCGCTTCGGCCGGTTCATCACGCTGTGGGGCAATTACGAGTACATGCTGCAGACCACCGGCAGAACCGGTCTGGCCTATGTGTATGAGAACCGCCTGCGTGCCAACCAGGAAATCCGCGAGGCCAACATCTTCACCACTGATCCGCTGCCGCGGGCGCAGGGCAATTTGAACCTGCACAGCCCGGCCCGCTGGGGACCCGATTTCTGGGGGATCAAACCGCTGAGCGACATTTATCTGAATTTCTTCGTGGAATGGCGCAGCGGCGGCCGGGTGATTCTCAATCCGCTGGAGCCGGAGGCCCAGCAGAAGCGGATCGAGGTGGTGGATTATTCCAACGTCGATCTGCGCGCCTCCAAGCAATTCCGCTTTGCGGCGACCAGCATGGAGTTGGTGCTCACCGTACAGAACCTGCTTGATCAAAAACGCTTGACCTGGGAAAACATGACCACCGCCCAGTATGACCGCTACAAGGAATCCCTGCATCTGCCCTTCGAGAGCGGCTCGCAGCAAGGCAACGACAAGCTGGGCGAATGGGACAAGCCCCACCTCAACGTGGGCTGGTTCACCGCGCCGCTGTTCTTGAATCCCCGGCGCGTGTTGCTGGGGGTGAGGATCAACATGTGAGGTCAGCAATTCACAGAGGAGGCATCATGAAGATCTTTTCCGTCAGATTGGCTGTAATTCTCCTCGTTATTCTGAACCTGACTCGCGCTTCTGGACAAACCGTGCCAGAAAAGTTTCTCTGGTTGAATGGCAACACACTCGACTCTCGTGTGCATGAAAAAGTCCATATGCTTGAGAAGAAGGAAGGGCATGTCTATTTCACTACTTCCACACGAGAGAATGAGATTCAGGTGCATGATATCGATTTGACGGAAATGATTAGTGTGATTGTCGAGTTCAAAACCACCCCCCTGTTTCTGCAAAAGAAGCAACGGTCCACGGCGGAATCATCGGCGACAGATTTTGAATCTCTTTTCGTGCGTTTCTCCCAGGAATTGCGGACAATCCATAGCGGCCTGCTGCGGCGGATCTCCGTGAACTTGAGCCAACCCCGAATACAACGAAAGTTCTACAAGGCCCTCACAGGCGTCAGTGTGATAGTTCCACGAGCGGCCATACCAGAGTTGCTGAAATTGAATTATGTGAAGAAAATCCACCTCGACAAGCAAATGCAGGCGTTTCTGGAAGATACCGTTCCGCTCATCCGCGCGGATTCTGTTTGGCAGGAATTTGGCACGCAAGGCGACAGCATCGTGGTCGGAATTCTGGATACCGGGATCGATTACCATCATTCGGCGCTCGGCGGTGGCTTTGGACCAGGCCACAAAATCATCGGTGGTTATGATTTGGTCAATGACGACGGCGATCCGATGGATGACAATGGCCATGGGACCGCGGTTGCTGGCATCGTGGCCGCCAACAGTGACATGCTGAAGGGTGTGGCGCCCGGAGCCTGGCTGATGGCATTCAAAGTGCTTAACGCCGATGGGCTTGGTACGGAATCAGATGTCATAGCTGGAATCGAGCGTGCCCTCGATCCCAACGATGATGACGATTTTTCTGACAAGGTCGATGTCGTCAACATGAGCCTGGGCGGGCGCGGCAATCCCGATGATGCCATTTCTACTGCCGTAGATAATGCCGTCAAACTTGGAGTTGTCTTCTGTGTTGCCGCCGGCAATAGCTACGAATACAACACCATCGCCAGTCCAGGCACTGCTCGATTGGCGATTACAGTAGGCGCGACTACCAAAACTGATCAAATCGCAGCGTTCAGTTCCAAGGGTCCCACATTGGTGACTCATGCCATCAAACCGGATGTCGTTGCGCCAGGCGTTGATGTCAATACGACAACCACGGGCGGCGGCACCAAGGCAGTCAACGGTACTTCGGTGGCTACTCCTCATGTTGCCGGTGTCTGTGCCTTGCTGAAAAAGATTCATCCAGATTGGCACCCGGACAAGGCCAAATCTGCGCTCATGACCACAGCAGTTGACGTTCGCGCTCATGTCATGGCGCAAGGAGCCGGCCGCATCGACGCGCTGGCGGCAGCGAGAGCAAAGGTTTTTGCCGTGCCTCCTCACCTTAGTTTCGGGCTTGATGATGTTGGGTACGATAATTGGACGGTGTCGGATACAATCACCATTTTCAATCAATCGCCAGAAGATCAAGAGTTCGCCGTATCCGTGACTGGCCTGCGCCCTGGCATTTTGCTGGAAGCTTCGTCCTCGCGTTTCCGAATACCTTCCGGAGATTCGCAGCAGGTCGTTCTCACACTCATGGTTGAAAACGACCGGGTGCCTTACCTCCAACGCGAGCCACTGGCCTATGCTGGGACCGTCTTTGTCAATGGCTCAACTGACACCCTGCGTTTGCCGTGGGCGTTTGTAAAGTCATCCAAGATCTTGTTCACGTTCGACGAGCCCTTTGACTATCTCGTTCTCGCCAGTAAAGACATTAGCCATCTCTTGACGTACAATCCAAATAGATCTCCCGAAATCTTCACAGCCCCAGGAATCTACGATTTGGTTGCCGTATTTGGCCTGCCCGATAGTGTGAAGATTGTCATCCAAGAAAACCTTGCCATTTCAGGATTCATGAATGTGGAGGTGAATTCGGCTGAAGCCAAACATCGCATTGACTTTCAAGGTGTTGATCCAATGGGGCGGTTGCTTTTTGCCCTTCCCGCGGCAGATTATAGGGTCAACTATTGTGTCACCTTTCCAGATTCCTCAGCCAATGCCTTTACATATGGCAGTATCAAAACTGATCATCTCTTTGTCTCGGACTTTTCCAACCGCTTTGTAATTGTAACAGGGCAGTTCCAACGCGATTCACAGCCGCTCGAGAACATTCATGTTGTTCAGTTCCCGCCGCTGATTGGGGCTGATCGCGATATGGTATTCTCGAATTCACCGAGTGATTTCACTCTACAACGTCTCAACATCAAGTTCCCACCAAGGACGCTGGATCCAACACTGTATGTCTTGTATCTGACGAGAATCTTCCGTCGCGGTGGGTACGCCTATTTCGGCGGTGCAGCCGGCGAGCATACTTTTGGCCAGGATGAATGGACCGGCAATCTGTACCTCACGCCAGATGCTCATGAAGACTATGGCACAACCGTGATGCTCAGTGCTTATGATCAAAAGCGTGTTGCCGGCAATCTCTTCTCAGGCATGTGGATAGAAACGGATCCGCTGGTGTTTCAGGGCGACAGCTTGGGAAACTACATGGGTATCGATCCTTGGGCAGCAGTCTATTTCTCACCCAACCAGGGTGAGATGACCTACGGCATGTCCCCCATCCACACTGATGGCTTTCTCAACAACAATTTCTATGGCCAGTCAAACATTGCTGCGTTTCCGAAGTTCTATGGGCCGCTAAACGAAAGAAGATTCTCGGACATTTATCGATCAACCTACACGATCTTCAACAGCCGAAATATTCTGGTCGCCTCCGATACGCTTAGCAAATTCAGCCCCATCAATGTCCCCCCAGGCCCGTATCGCCTCGAAGTCAGCAATAGAAACTACTATGTCGAAAACCTGCGTGGCACAGCGAGCTTGATCTCCAAGTTTGACCTTTCCCAAAAAGATGCCAACCCGCCGCTATTCACTTCATTGCGCGTTTTAGACAGTGAAGGCAAGGCTACCTCCAAGCTCCAACCAGGCAAGGTGGCATCACTGGTTTATTCTGCTGCCGATTTTGTTACGAGCCGGAGGGATCAGCAGGATATCATGCTTTACAAGGCCATCCCCACCGACTCGACTCGCCTCTGGTATAGAGAATTCGGAACAACCGATTGGCACGAAATGGCGATCCACCACACTCTGGAGGATTCAAGTAACGCGGGTGTTCAACCGCTACTCCAGCAGCTCCTGGCATTGAGTATCATCGGCTTCCCGGCAGGAAAATTCTTCAAGGCTGATTTCGCGAATCTTGCCGGCCTCGATTCGGCGGCAATCGACATTCGGATTGAAATACGAGATCAAAGCGGCAATGCGTCGATTTGGACGCTGGAACCTGCCTTCGCGATCGGCGACTTCGCCACGAGCGTGAACCTTGAATCGGAAACAGCAACACAGCCCGCACTGCCCCGTAGGTTTGCACTTTATCCGAGCTATCCCAATCCATTCAACCCGAGCACTATCATTACCTTCGATTTGCCCGGCACCGAACGAGTCACAATTAAAATCTATGATGCGCTCGGCCGGGAGGTCAAATCGTTGCTGGATGAGACGCGCAAACCCGGGCGATATCGAATCGCTTGGAACGGCTTGACGAATAGAAAAACGCTCGCAGCTTCGGGCGTTTACATATGCCAGATCAGAGCTGGGCAATGGAAAGCAAGTCAGAAACTACTTCTGCTGCGATAGAAAACTTATCGCAAATTGAACTCAACGAGCGCAGAGGAGAACAGGCTATGCATCTCAAAACAAGAGCCTTGGTTGCCGTGCTTGGTTTGATCATCATTTGGCCGCTCGGTTTGCTGCGAGCGCAAAAGAACTACAACGGCCCGCCGCTGCTCATCGACGTCAACGCCATCAAGCTCGAGATGAAAAAGCTCAATGGCGAAGGCCAGTTCACCACGCAGTACAGTTGGATGCTCACCGGCACTGGTCCGGAAAAAACCGAAATTTTCTACGCGCCCGCGGACGCGTGGCATGCGCAGATGCTCTATCAAATCTTCAACCCCGTGTGCCTGGATGATTACGGCGTGATCGATCATCTGGGAACGCGCAAAATCATCCCCACGCCCTTCGTGAGTACGGGCATCAATGACTTCTCGCAGGAAATCCGGCGCTACCGGCCGCCTTACGTCACCGTCGATGGCGTGCCGCAATACCGCGAGTACCGCTGGCAGACTGACCCAAAACTGAAGAGCGACATCGCCGCGGTGTGGGAGGACATTCTGCCCTATTGGGGCATGCGCTGCCACGTCGAGCTTTATGCCTTCAGCAATCCCAATCATCAGGATTACATCATCTGGAAGGGCACTTACAAATTCACCGGCGAGACGCGGCGGCCCATCGAGAATCCCACCTCGAAAGATTTCTTTCCCGATCAAACCGTCCGCTTGTGGTGGCCGGTCTCTTTCAGCTTCGGCCCCTCCAAGGCCGGCGAGTATGAAGTGCTGCGCAGTTTCTCCTTCGAAGGCGAGGATGATCTCGACAGTTGGTTTGCGCGCCCCTCCGAGCTGGTGAACGGACAGCCGCGCGACTCGCTGTTTGTGGCCTATTATTGGGATTCGAAGTTCACCGGCGCCTCGGCCTATCCCAACGGCAGTGTGGACGACAGCGGCGATCCCAACCGCACCAACGGCCATCTCATGTCCCCGCAGATTCCCGGCTTCACGTTGCTCTACGCCTCCAAATCCGCCAGCGACTTGAGCGATGACGCCAGCCAGCCCTATGCCATGCCGCATGCGGAAATCGTGGCGGATCTCTGGGGCCGCCGTGACTTCGGCTTGCGCGACACTTATCTCGGCCGCGACAGCCGCGGCCGCTTTCCGCGCGACATCATCACCCAAGGCTGGTCCACCACCCCGCGCAAAGGCCCGATGCGCTTCATCACCGTCGGCCCTTACGAGCTCACCAAAGACGCCGCCACGGCGCGCACGGATTCCTTTACTGTTGTCTATGCCCTCGGCGTGGGCTCCCTCTCCTGGGAAGCCGCCGACAGCATCGGCAAAGCCTGGTTTCAGAAGCGGATTACCGACCAACAAAAAAACCAATGGATTCTCACCGGCCGCGATTCGCTGTTCAAAACGCTCGATCGCGCCTATTGGGCCTGGAATCGTGGCTTGGACATTCCCGATCCGCCGCCGCCCCCGGACGTGACCGTGACCAGTGATGCCGACCGCGTCATCGTGTCGTGGTCCTATCCTGATCCTGCTTACTTCAAAGATCCGGACACCGGCCAGGATGATTGGTATGCCTGGCGGGTGTATCGCAAGAAAGGCGCAGCGTTCGTCAATGATCCGCTCGACAAAGCCAGCGGCGAACGCTGGCAGTTGATCCGCCAAACCACCAACCGCGGCGAAACCAGCTTTGTCGATGCCGGCGTTACGCGCGGCGTGAGCTACTACTACGCCGTGACCGCGCTGGACAACGGCACGCAAAACCAAGACGGCCTGTTTCCCGGCCAAAAGCTGGAAAGCTCACGCTACGCCAATCGTTCCGAGCTGCCGGCAATTCCCTTCAAAGCCGGGCTGGCGGAATCCGACAAAGTGCGCGTGGTGCCCAATCCCGCGACCATCAGGGCCGGCGGGCTGGGCTTTCCGGGCAATCCCGATCGCATCGTCTTCGCCCGGCTGCCCTACAAGTGCAAGCTCACGGTGTTCACCGAGGGCGGCGACAGCATCGCTACGATCGATCACATCGGCACGGACCAGGAAATCTGGAATCAGCGTACCGATGCCAACCAAAACGTCAGCAGCGGCATCTACATTCTCGCGGTGACCAATGCCGAAGATGTAAACGGCAAGTCTCTGCCTGATCAATTCGTGAAATTCGTGCTGGTGCGATAAAACGGCAGCGCGGACTTGCTGGTCCGCTGCGCGAAAATTCGAGCAAACGAAGACTTTCTTGTCTTTTACCCGCGAGGTTGCCGTGGGTGCACAGCCCACCCTCCCTTGGATAGGAGCAAGCCATGAGACTCGGCAAAACAGTTTTACTCGCCACCCTGTTGCTCGGGCTCGGCGCTGTGCCGGCTTCGAGTCAAATCGTCAAGAAGGGCCAGGTCGGATTCCGCTTTTTGGAGAATCCCGTCTCCGCGGAGGCGGTGGGCCGCGGCGGCCTGGGCGTGGCCATGTTTCGCAACGCCAACGCCGTGTTCTGGAATCCCGGCGCGTTGAGCTGGTTCGCGGGCCGGCTGGATTTCAACGTCAATCACACCAACGGCATTGCCGACATCAATCACACCTCGGCGGTGGGCGCCTACCATTGGAACGGCGTCGGCTTCTTTGCGCTTGATCTGATCACCATGGATTACGGCGATTTCTACGGCACCCGGCGCGCCAACAACGACCAGGGCTTCGAGGACACCGGCACCTTTTCCCCCAATGCCTGGGCGCTCGGCCTCACCTTTTCGCAAAAGGTCAGCGACCGCTTCTCCTATGGTGTTCATCTCAAATATGCCCGCCAGGATTTGGGCGACGCCTGGATCGCCACCGCCGGCAAGGATGTCAACGATCCCGGTCTCGCGATCGCACAACGTTCCTACGCGCAAGGCGAGGCGGCGCTGGATATCGGCGCGATTTACGACTTTCTCTATCATGGCGTGCGCTTCGGCGCGGTCATCCAAAACATCTCGCGCGAGGTGCGCTACGAAGAGGAAAAATTCCCGCTGCCCTTTGCCGTCAGCTTCAGCCTGACGGTCGATCCCTGGTCAGTCTTCCGGCCGGAGGACAAGAACAACTCCCTGGTGATCGGGTTCGAATCGCGGCATCCGCGCGATTTCAAAGAGAAGATCAAAGTCGGTGCGGAATACCAAACCCGCAGGATGTTTCGCCTGCGTGCGGGCTATGCCGACAATTATGATGAGAGAGGATTGACCGCCGGCCTGGGCGTGAACACCAGCATGAGCAACACCGATTTCCGCCTGGATTATGCCTATCAAGATTTCGGCATCTTCGGCGGCGTGCATTTGTTTTCCTTCGGTGTCACCTATTGATGAAAGCGAGCGAGGATGAAAAACAACAAACTGCTGGTGTTATTCCTGCCCAGTATCGCGCTGCTTGCCGCCGCTGCGTTCAGCGCAGTGGCCGCAGAGAAAACCGTTTATCTCCGCGCCAATCAAATCGGCTACCTGCCGGAAGATGACAAGATCGCGATTGCATTTGCGCAGCAATCGCTGGCGCGCAGCCGCTTCGAGATCATCGATGCAGCCACCGGCAAGCGCGTGTGGGGGCCGCAAACGGTCGGCGAGAACGCCGGCGCGTACGGCAATTTCGCCTTTCACTACCGCCTGGATTTCACCGCCTTGCGGAAAGCCGGCCGGTACAAAGTGCGGCTCAGCGGCACTGCCTTTGAATCACTGCCCTTCCATCTCGGCCCCGAGGCCTACAACCAGCACCATGAGCTGTTGCTCGCCTACATGCGCCAGCAGCGCTGCGGCTACAATCCCTTTCTCGACGAAGTATGCCACCAGAAAGACGGCCGCACCATGTACGGCCCGATGCCCGACAGCACGTTCATTGACGTGAGCGGCGGTTGGCACGATGCCGGCGACTACCTGCGCTATCTGCTCACCTCCGGCAACGCCGTGTGCCGCCTGCTCTTTTCCTATCGCGAGAACAAAAGCAAATTCAAAGACGAATATGATGCCCTCGGCCACGCACGAGCCAACGGCATTCCCGACATCCTCGACGAGGCCAAATGGGGTTTGGATTGGATGTTGAAAATGCACCCGGCGCCCGATCAGCTCTTTCATCAAGTCGCGGACGATCGCGATCACATGGGTTGGGACCTGCCGTATGAGGACACTTCGGATTACGGCTGGGGGCCGGGCAGCTATCGCGTGACTTACTATGCCACCGGCAAACCGCAGGGATTGGGGCAATATCAAAACACCTCCACCGGCATTGCCAATCTTGCCGGCCGTTATGCCGCTGCCATGGCCATGGCTGCCGACATTTGGCAAAACGACTTGAACGATGCCGCATTTGCGGGACAATGCCTCAAAGCCGGGAGGGAAGTTTATACGATGGGCAAACGCCAGCCCGGTTCCTGCGAGGGTGTGCCCTGCCGCGCGCCCTATCGCTACTACGAAAACACCTGGGCGGATGACATGGAATGGGGCGCCGCGGAAATGTTCAAAGTGACGCGCGTGGCTTCCTATCTCGAAGACGCGAAGAGTTTCGCGCGCTTGATCAACACCACCTCGTGGATGGGCGCGGATACCGCCAATCACTACGAATATTATCCCTACGTCAATCTCGGGCATTATGCCTTGTACCCGCTGGTGGACAAAGCCTTGCAAGATACGCTTGCGGGTTTTTATCGCCACGGCCTCGAGGGCGTTTTGCGGCGCGCCCAGGAAAATCCCTATCGCATGGGTGTGCCGTTCATTTGGTGCTCATTCAATCTGGTGACGGATTTCATTGCGCATGGCCTGGCTTATGAGAAAATGACCGGTGACCGGCAGTATCAGCAATTCATTCTGGAAAATCGCGACTGGCTGCTCGGCCGCAATCCCTGGGGCATCAGCGCGTTCGTCGGCATTCCCCAAGAAGGCGGAAACACACCGCAATTTCCCCACAGCGTGATCGCCGACAAAACCGGCCGGGAACTCACCGGCGGTTTGAATGACGGGCCGGTGTATGCCAGCATCTTCAAGAGCCTGAAAGGCATTCGCCTGTCGCGTGAAGATCCCTATGCCGCGTTTCAATCCGACCTGGTGGTTTATCATGATGATCGTTGGGACTACTCCACCAACGAGCCGATCATGGACGGCACCGCCAATGCCTCGTTTTTCATGGCACATTTTGCCAACGATCGCGCACGCTGAGGCACCAGGCCACGTTTCAGACAAGCTGAAATCCGAGGTCCGCGCGCAGCAACAAACCCGATTCGTACACTGTTGCCTGGCACGAGGTATCCACCACCACTCTCATCCAGGTGTCATCCAGGTGTCATCCAGTTGTCATCCTGAAGGGATCTTGTGAAGATTTGAGTACACTACCATGCCATTCACCTCAAAAGCTCACCGCCGAGGAGGACTCTCTTGATTTTGAAACGCTGCGCCTTCCGCGGCTCCGCGGTGTAAGCGGCTGCTTTATAGTCAAGAATTTTTCAGAATTATGCGTTGACTTTGAGCGCCTTATGGTTTGCATACTCTCATCGTGACAAGAGGCCAGCTTGACCCCGACGGGGTTGCATGGAATAGCCCACGGGCAGCGCCCTGGGAACCGATGGGATTTGTCGCATTTAGCCCTGGAGAGGCGGTATTCCTGGCGTGGTTTTCTGGCGCCCTGGGGTGGGGCTTGGTGATTTCTCCTGATTACGGCTTTTCCAGGGCGTTGCCCTTCGCTGCTACATTTCGCCCCTTGGCGCTGGTTGTCTGTGCAACAGAATTCGACCTCACGTTCAACTCTGATTTGCAGACAAGCTGCAAATCACAGCTTCTGTGAAGCCTGCAAATAACTGTTCGGTGAAATTCGGCGACTGTGGTGACCATCGGCGATGGAGTCTTGCCACCGAAATGCACCGAAGTCGCCGGGCATCGCCGCAAAAACTTTGGCAGGATGATTCATCGGCAGAGCTATTTTGAATCTCTTTGCCGTCAGGTTATTCTGCCACAAACTTTCAGAATTTTATTCTAACTTTGAACGCCCTGTGGCCTTGTTGCCTTGCACAACATGTCTCCCACGGCTGTCCTCCGGGCAGGGATCCTGCGAGGAGGTGGGCACAGCGCCGAGCACTTCACGCGATTCTGCGTGACTGACATTACAGCAGCACACTCCCAGGCCGCGAGGCGACACCGTACACGCGGCTCTCCCGGCCTCCCATTGCACTGCCAGGGAAGCACTGCCAAGAATGGAGAGGGTCATTGTTCAAGAGCGGCAGCACAAGTCTCGTCAAAGACCTGAATCAACAGCATGTGTTGAATTTGGTGCGCATGCATCCCGGCATTTCCGCCAGTGAAATCCAACGCGCCACCAAGCTGCAAATGTCCACCATCTCCTACACCCTGCGCGCGCTCAAGGCGCAAGGTGTGATTCAGGAAATCGGCTACGGTGACTCGACGGTGCAGGGCGGCAAGCCGCCGCTGTTGTGGGACCTCGCCCCCGCTTACGGCCAGGTCATCGGCATTGAGTTCATTCCCAAAGAGATTCGCTTGGTGCTGCTGGACTTCAGCACCACAGTCCGTTTTCAGCAGATCTACCCCGTTCATCTTCGCCGGCATGACAATCACCTGGAAGCAGAATTGTGCCGCATTATCACGCAGGTGTTGGCGGAGCAAAGAATTGCGCCGGAACACGTGCTGGGCGTGGGGGTGAGCATTCCCGGCTTGATCGACAGCCAGCGCGGCGTGATTCACTATTCCTATGCTTTCGGCGTCAAGGCGCTGCCGCTGCGCGATTTGGTGCAGCGGCATTTTCGCTTTCCCATCGAGATCGGCAATGATGCCAACGCCGGCGCACTGGGCATCAAGTGGCTGAGCCGCACCGAGCACTTGGTGCCGCACATTCTCTACGTCACCATCAATCAAGATGCCCGCGGCATTGGCGCCGGCCTCATCATCAACCACGAGCTGTTCGACGGCGCGCACGGCTGCGCCGGCGAGATGGCTGCTTTTCTGCCCGCGGTCAAACGCCGGCGCCTGCTCACCCAGGCAGAAGACAAATTCGGCCGCAAGGCCGGCATCCTGCAGCGCCTGCAAGCGCTGGAGCTGGCCAGCATTCCGGTGGCCGAAGTGGTCACCGCGGCGGCGCAGGGCGAGGAGGCCGCGATTTATGTGCTGCGCGAGATTGCCAAAGAAATCGGCACGCGGCTGGTGCAATTGATCGATCTGTTCGACCCGCACACTGTCGTCATCGGCGGCGATATCTGCGGCGCGGAAAAATTCATCAGCAAGATCATCCAACATCGCATTGCGCGCCTGGTCATCGCCGACTGCAATCGCAACGTGCCGGTGCAATTCTCGCCCTTCGGCATTTACAGCGTGGCCATGGGCAGCACCGCCTTGATTCTGCAGCGGATTTTCCGGCCGCAATAGCAGCACCATTCCCGCAGGATTTGCCTCGCTGCGTTGCACGCACGCCATGTGGAGACGACATGCCAGGAACCAGCCACTCAAAAATCATCGCACTCTTCCGCCGCGCCGACCTCGCCTTCCTGTTCGGAATCGCATTTGGCCTGGCGGCGTCAAGCGCGGGCTGCCGAAACTCGGCCGCCACCTCCGAAAAAACCAAACTCCTCCTGGCCACGCATTGGACCGACTACCAGCGCGCGGCGATCAACCGCTATCTGGCGGAATACCTGCAGCTTCATCCCGAGCTCGAGATCGAGCATCAGAATGTTCCGTTTGAAGATTACTTCAAAAAAGTGCAAATCTCACATCTCTCCGGCGAAGCGCCGGATATCTACAACGTCTATTCACTCTGGGGCGTGCAGTTGGTCAATTCCGGCGTGCTCGATCCGCCGCCGGCGGAAGTTGTCAATGACGTCACGCAAAACTACATCGCGGCCGCGATCAAAGGCGTCACCATCAACGGCGAAATTTGGGGCATTCCCGGCGAGTTGGACAACTACTGTCTGGTTTACAACAAAAAAATTCTCAAAGAAATCGGCGCGGTGGATGAACACGGCGCAGCCAGGCCGCCGGCAACCTGGGAGGAGTTGATCGACATTGCCAAGCGCGCGACCACGTTTGACAGCGAAGGCAACATTTTGCGCTACGGCTATGCGTTTTTGGTGGGATGGGATTCGGCGGTGGTGCATCCCTTTCTCGCGCTGCTTTACAGCAACGGTGGCCGTTTTCTCACCGCCGATGGCAAACAATGCGCTTTCAACGGGCCGCAGGGCGTTGCAGCATTGCAGGCGGAATTGCGCCTGTTCCACGAAAAAGGCACGGATACGCGCGGCAGCGTGTGGGAATTTCCCAATCAGCGCGTGGCGATGATGATCATGGCCACGTGGTACGAAAGCGAACTCGAGTTGCTGCTGGGCCGCGCGTATGAGGAAACCGTCGGCACCGCGCCGATTCCCCGCTTGGGCAGCGCGCCGGCCACCCTGCTCTACACCTGGTTCCTGTGCGTTGACAGTCGCAGCCGGCACAAAAAGGAAGCGTGGGATCTTTTGATGTGGCTGACCGCGGAACTGCAAGCCGGCAAACAAACCACGCGCCTGGGAGATTTCTTCTGCACAACGCTGAAGGCGCTGCCCGGCCGCAAGATCGACATTGCGAATCATCAAGACGAGCTGAACGATTTGTATACTTCGGCATTTGTGAAAGAATTGGAGAACTCGATCACCGAGCCGAACCTCGATC
Organism: bacterium; assembly: GCA_023150945.1. Classification (NCBI taxonomy): domain Bacteria; species bacterium. The sequence continues at coordinate 148,263 of JAKLJX010000009.1, forward strand.
AGGGCCAGGAGATCAAAATGATTCTGATGAATGCGATTGTCGATGCCTGGCACGGCAAACGTGGCGCGCCGGAGGCGCTGAACTACGCCGCGAAAAAGATCGATTACATCCTGCGGGAGTTTGTCACGCGCGGAAATGACTGAGGTTGAATCGTCCTGCAAAGAACAGAAGATCGTCCCCAGGTATTCAACAGGTCCCTGCGGGATGACGGCGGGACGACAAGTCAAATGAGCCACAAGAACAAATCACAGTAACGGCGCACTGGCCGTTTGATCATCACAGATGAGAGAAAGACGATGCGAAGTTATCATGCTGTCTTGCGTGCTTGCCTGCCGCTGTTCTTCCTGTTCCCCGTTCACAGTTCATCTCAATCCGGCGAAGTCTATCTCGTGCTCGGCTCAGACACCGCGATTTGGGAGGGCATGAATACCAACCGCTATCATTGCACCTACAATCTCAGTCTTTTCACTGATCCCGCCCGCAATGCTTATCAAGTGATGAATCCCGCGTTGCGCGCCCGATTTGTGGATTCCTACGGCCAGCCGATGAAACTCACCTGGTGGATGATGGCCGGCAACATCTTTCGCCATGCCACCAACACCAACGTGCCGGTGCCCAACACCATGACGCTGTACTTGATGAAAAAGTATCACGGTGAAAATGTCCTGCAAAACGGCGATGAACTGTCGCTGCATTATCATACCTTCGCCTGGACCGATTATGATGGCGACGGCACGTATTGGTGGAATCAAGCGTTGGGCTTCAACGAATGCCGCGACGATTTCGACTTCACGCTGGCGCAATACCTGCTCGAAGAAAATGTCTTTCCGGTTTCCTTTCGCAGCGGCTGGCATTACATGGACAATGACTGGCAGCACCGGCTCGACGAGTTGCTGCCGTACAGTTTGCACAATGATTATCCCAACGTGCGCAGAGATACCACTGAGCCGCTCGACAATACGTTCGACTGGTCGCAAGCGTCTGCGGAGTTTGTGCCTTTTCGCCCCTCGCCTGAAAATTACCAGCTTCCCGGCAACGGCCCGGGCTGGAATGTGCGTTCCGATTACTTCACGGCCGTGCAAAATCACGGCCTGCTCGATTCGATATTTGCGAAGGCCGGGCGTGGTATAGATCAAGTCGTTTGTTTGTGGGCGCATCTGCCGGAAACGGATTTTTTGCAAAACCTCGAGATCATCAACAGCCTGGCGCATCAGGCAGCGCAGCGCTATCCCGATGTCAAATTCCGCTATTGCACCGCGATTGAAGCCATGCAACGCTGGCGCAAATCCCAGGACGCTGTTGCTCCGCAGGTGGCCTTTCACGAGGAAGCAGACGGCGATCAGGTGGGATTCACCATTGCTAGCGATGAACCTATTTTTCAACGCACGCCCTTCGTCGCAGTGAAGGACACCTATGAGAGATATCTCGTCGTTCCCTGTGAAGCAGTGGGGACAAACACATGGCGAACCACCGCGTCGTTTGCGCGCAGCACTTTGGCAAAAGCCGGCGTCGCGCTGTGCGACACCATGGGCAATCAAACGACGCGCTTCATCAACTTCTTGCCGGATGACATTTACGTTGATAATCGCGACGACGGTTTTGCGGAGCTGCGCGGCAATTGGACAACCACCAGCATCGCAGCGTGGGGAATTGACAGCCGCGTCGCTACCGTGGCGCCGCGTGATTCGGCGGCCGTAAAGTGGAGCGCCGCGCTGGCGCAGCCGTGCCGATACAATCTCTTCGTGCAAGTCCCGCCGGTGCAAAATCCTGCTGCCAATATCGAATTCACCGTTCGCCAGCAAGCGCAGGAAATCGGCATCGTACGATTCTCCGAGCCGCTGCCTTCGGGCCAATGGCTCTATCTCCGCACCATTTTTCTGAATGGCGCCGGCGTACTGGAAATTGAAATGAAAGCCGTCGGCGACGCCCAATCTGCTCGGACGATCGCTGCCGATGTGGTGAAGATTTCGGCGCTGGTTCGAGATCGTGATGTGCACGTGACGCCGAATTTCGTGGATCTGGGCCCGGTCAGCGCAGAAGACACGGTCGCATTCGAAATCACCGCCACCAATCGCGGCGTTGGCGATCTTACCGTGCATGGCATCTCTTCCATTCAACAGAGATCATTTGTCTTTGCGGAATTTCCGGCGGTGATTCCCGCAATGGCGAGCCAGTCCTTTGCCATGCGCTTTCATTCCTCTGATTTGGGCGGTAACCTCGACACGCTGTTGCTCACCAGCGACGATCCCGTGCGGCCGCAATTGACGATTCCGGTCGCCGCCGAGGTTCAGCCCTATTTTGTCATCGTGGACAACGAAGAGGCTGCGCAATACCATGAAACCGGTGATTGGCGCTACAGCGTTGCGCAAGCATACGGCCAGACCAGCCGCTATGCTTTTCTCTCGCAAAGGCCGTTTGCCAGCGCGCGTTTCACCACGACGGTCAAGAAATCGGGATTCTATGATGTCTTTGAAATCGTCCCGACTACTGTCAACGCCTCCAATTACGCACTTTATGAGATCAAAACTCCCAACGCGCCAATGGACTCGGTCTACCTCGATCAGAATGAGGGCAGCGGTGATTGGATTTTGCTGGGCCGCTATCAATTGCCGGCTGGTGCGGTGATCGAAGTGAAAGTCAGCGACACCGGCGCAAGCACGGCCGGAGATGTGTTGCGCGCCGATGCGATCAAGGTTGCGCTCTTTCAAGAAATCTCCTCTGTGGATGAGCTTGCTGCTGGCGATGTACCTGCAGATTTTGAACTGTTGCAGAATTACCCCAATCCCTTCAATCCCGCAACAACGATTGAATACCATATTCCTCAAACTGCCCAGGTTCAACTCGCGATCTTCGATGCCATGGGCAAACGCGTACGCAATCTCGTCGAGGCGCAACAGCAACCGGGGCGACATCGAATTGCCTGGGACGCGCGCAACGAGGCCGGCGCGCCGGTGGCCTCCGGCGTCTATTTCTACCGCATGCGGGCAGGAGAGTTTGTCGACCAGAAGAAAATGATCTTGTTGCAGTAGGATAACTGAAATGCGGTGAGAAGCAATTCCACTTCGCACCAAACTCAAGAACGAAAGCGTTATGACTGGCTTCGGAAGATTCATGAAACACGTCGCTCTCAGCCTCGGCGCCTTGTTGATCTTGACGCCGATGCTGTGGCTGTTCGTCTCCTCGCTGAAGACGACGCCGGAAATCATCGCGCGGCCGCCGGTGTGGCTGCCCGGCGTTCCGCAATGGCACAACTACCTGCGCGTGTTTGCGGAGATTCCGATGCTGAGCTACTATGTCAACAGCCTGCTGGTTGCCGGCAGCGTCAGCCTCATCGTCCTGCTCACCAGCTCGCTAGCCGGCTATGCCCTGGGCAAATTCAAGTTTCCCGGCAGAGACCTGATCTTCAAGGGCATCCTGGCAACGATGATGATTCCCTCGATTCTCTTCATCATTCCGATGTACTACCTCATGCTGCGTGTGCCGTTCGCCGGCGGCAATGACTTCGCGGGTTTGGGCGGCTCGGGATTTTTGCATTCACACCTGTCGCTCATTTTTCCTTTTGTCGTGAGCGCCTGGGGAATTTTTCTGCTGCGGCAATTTTTCATGAGCGTGCCTGACGATCTCCTGTCCGCGGCACGCATCGACGGCTGTTCGGAATTTCGCATCTACTGGCAAGTCGCGTTGCCGCATGCCAAACCGGCTCTGGCCACGCTGGCTATTTTCACTTTTGTCGGCCAGTGGAATAGTTTTCTTTGGCCGCTGGTCATCACCACTTCCGCGCCCGAGTTGACCACGGTGCCGGTCGGCTTGCAAATGCTGCAAGTCGCCTTCAATCCTTCGATCAATTTGCATTTGATCTTTGCGGGCATCGTGCTGGGCACTGTTCCGGCCGTGATTCTCTTTCTGTTGTTGCAGCGCTATTACGTCCAAGGCATTACCTTGACGGGGTTGAAAGAATAGCATTCTCTATCGCCGCGGCCTCTTGTGGCCCGTTACTGAAATCAAAAAAGCGTAATTGCAGCAGCGCCCCGCACGGAAGCAAGCAGACCCAACGATGAACCGAAAAACTCGACAGACGCTCACGGCTTACTCTTTTCTCTCGCCGGCGCTGATCTTCTACGCCATGGTTCTGATTTTTCCCATCGGCTTTTCCGCGTATCTCGCCTTTCATCGCTGGAATATGTTGACCCCGCCGGGTTCCGCGCTGGCCGTGGGCCTGAGCCATTTCACCTACCTGCTCACGCTCGATGATCTCTTTCGCGCAGCGTTGCGCAACACCGTGATCTTTGCGCTGGGAACGGTGGCGCTCGGCATGCTGCTCGCTCTGCTGGTGGCGCTGGCGATCAACCGCATGAAATCGGCGCCGCTCTGGCGTTTCCTCTTCTTTGTTCCCATGGTCATCACGCCGGTGGCCATCGGCATCGTCTGGAAATATCTCTATGAGCCGGCCTACGGCCTGATCAACAGCGGACTGCGACTACTGCATTTGCCGGCGCAATCGTGGCTGAGTAGCGCGGAACAAGCTCTGCCCGCGATCATGCTCGTCGCCATTTGGGCCAACCTGGGCGGCATGATCATCGTGTTCGAAGCCGGTTTGAAGAACATCCCGGCGATGTATTTCGACCAGGCCCGCATCGATGGCGCGAATCACTGGCAGCAATTTCGCCACGTCACCCTGCCGTTGCTCAAGCCCACCATCGCGTTCCTGTCGATCACCGGCATGATTTCCGCGTGGCAGGTGTTCGATTTGGTTTTTGTGATGACGCGTGGGGCGACCATCGCGGGCGGCTCCGCCGGCTCGGCGCCGCTGGAGAGCACAATTGTTGTGGCGCTGCACATCTATCAAACCGCCTTCGAATATCTGCGCATGGGCCGCGCCTCGGCGATGGCGTTCATTCTCTTTTTTGTGATCCTGACGGTCACCTTGCTGCTTTTGCGGCTTTTGAGAAAAGGTGGAATTGAAGAAACATAAGACGCCGAGATCGCAGAGATGTAAATCCAAAAAGGCCTTTCTCCGCGTGCTCGGCGTCTCTGCGGCTCCGGTGATGACTTGGTAACTTCGCGCAGCGAAGTGTTACGGGAGAGGTGAAATCAATGCGCATTCGTCCGCATGCAGTTCCAACCTGGTGCTGCATTGTTCTGCTCATCAGTTCCTGCCTTGTTGGGCAAGAAAAGGCTTTCACGTACGACCGCGGCGGCATCATTCGCGGTGATCGCACGCAAAAAGAGTTGGCGCTTGTTTTCACCGGCGACAGTTTTGCCGACGGCGGCGAACATATTCGCCAAACATTGGCGCGGCATCACGTCAAAGGCTCTTTCTTTTTGACCGGCAATTTCTACCGCAATCCTGCTTTCCAGCAACTCGTCAAGGATTTGGTGGCGGACGGGCACTATCTCGGCGCACATTCGGATGCGCATCTGCTTTATTGCCCCTGGGAAAATCGTGACAGCCTGCTGGTCACTCGAGCAGAGTTCGAAGCCGATCTCGCGGCAAACTATCGCGAGATGGAGAAATTCGGCATCACCAAAGCGCGCGCCAGATATTTTCTTCCACCTTATGAATGGTACAACGAAAAAGTCAGCACATGGGCAAATGAATGGGGAGTGACTTTGGTGAACTTCACTCCCGGTACGCGCTCAAATGCGGATTACACGTATCCGGAGATGGCAGCGCGCTACCTCTCCAGTGAAAAAATTATGGAGAGTATTTGGGCATACGAGAAGAAAGACTCTGCGGGCTTGAACGGCTTCATCTTGTTGATTCACATTGGCACGGACCCCCGGCGTCTCGACAAATTCTATCTGCGCCTGGACGAATTGCTGGCCGCGCTGCACAAGAAAGGCTACCGCTGCAAGCGCATTGATGAATTGCTCGGTTTGTAGTGGTGCCTTCAGGCGCTGCTGCGCGGCCAAACTTCCGGCCCCTGAAGAGGCGACTACAAACGCCAATTTCGCGAGAGGTCTTGAACGGAGATATGAATCATGAGCCCCTCATTTTCCATCCGCACCATGCAGGGTCACGACCTTCGCAGCATCGTTGCCCTGTGGAACAAATGCCTGCCGCGTGATCCCATCAATCTTGGGCGTTTCCTCAACACCTTCTTGGTTGAGGTGAATTATGATCCGGTCAGCGGCGAAGGCTGTTACGTGGCGGTCAAAGATGATCAGATCATCGGTTTCATTCGCGCCATTATCCGCCGCGTTCCCAACGACAGACTCGGCTTCGAAGAGCATGACGGCTGGATTTCCGTGCTTTTTGTGGACGCCGATCATCAACGCCGGGGCATCGGCACGGCGCTTCTGCACAAGGCAGAGCGCTTTCTCCAGCAGAACAAACGCCGCCGGGTTTGGGTGTGCGGCAATACCGGCTCGGCGCCGGGCTATGTTTTTCCCGGGGTGGATCAGCAGGCTTATGCGCCGGCGCTGGCGTTCTTCAAGCGGCACGGCTACGTTGCCGATCACGAACCGGTGTCGATGTCCGGATCGATCGTTGACTTCGATGAGGAGAAATATCGGCGGGAAGCTTATTCCGCCGGACAAGAGGTTGTGATTGAGGAATTGACGCCCGAAAGAGTGCCGCCATTTTTGGCATTCCTCTCCGAACATTTCAAAGGCGATTGGAATGCCGCGGCGCGATACAAACTCGGCACCGGCCGCCTCGCAGAGATTCTCATCGCAGTGCTGAACCAGGAGGTTGTCGGCTATTGCCAGTGGGAAGGCGAGCACTTCGGCCCGTTCGGTGTGCGGGAAGATATCCGTGGGATGAAGATTGGCGCCAAATTGTTTTGCGAAGCAGTGGTGCGAATCCGGCAAGCCGATGGTCGCACGGTCTGGTTCAATTGGGCCGACGAAGGCGCCGCGCGCTTTTACCGGCGCTTCGGACTCAGTGAAACGAGGAAATTTGCGATCCTGAAAAAGGACTTCTGAGTTTCCGCTATAATCGTAGGTTGTGTCGAAAAAAAAATCCCAACGGACGGATTAAGGCCTACGGATACTTCATGCCTTGGCCTTGATCTATTCGCTGGCGACAAAGAATTTTTGATTTTAGGAGATCACGGATGACAACAGAAAAAAAACTGCATCTCCTCGTCATTGGCGCGCATATTGGTGATGCCGAGGTTACGGCGGGCGGCGTGGTGTGCAAATACACGCGCGCCGGCCACCGCGCCACGTTTCTGCATTTGACGCCGGGAGAAAAAGGCAATCCCAAAATGAATCACCTGGAATACAAACAACAACGCCTTGCCGAGACCCGGCGCTCGGCAGAGAAAATGGGCGCGGAGGTAATGGTTTTCGATTATGCCGATGGCGAGCTGCCGGTCAATAATGAGGTGAAATTAAAAATCTGCGATGCAGTCCGCCAGCTCAAACCCGATATCGTCATTACGCATTGGCACGGCAGCTTTCATCGCGATCACCGCAATTGCCACGTCAATGCGATGGAAGGCGTGTTTTGGGCGGCGCTGCCGGGAATCGTGCGTGCGCTGCCGCCGCATTGCATCACCGCGCTGTATTACGCGGAGAATTGGGAAGACCCATACGACTATCAGCCCGATTTGTGGATCGACATCAGCGAGGTATACGATCAATGGATGGCGGCCCTGCGCGAGCATGCCCTCTTCCGCGGCGAAGTCGCCAGTTTCGACTATCTTCAATACTACAGCGGCCTGACGGCCATGCGCGGCGCCGAGGTCGGATACAAGCGCGCGCAGACGTTCGCGCTGCCGCCGATCTCACGCAAACGCGGCTTGCCGTTCTTTCCGGTGGATGAGCCGGTACTGGTGTTCTGAGATCTATTGCCCGTGGGTGAGGCGCAGCCTGATGAGGGCTGGCAGAAACAGGTGAGTTTGCTCGCATTCCCTGCCGCCGTGCGCGCCGGACGAAATCATGCAGGCCGGCGGCCAATCAAGCAGGAGAGGAGGGCGAAGCGGCGGCGGGCCCAGGCCGCCGGCAAGCCCAAACACCACAAAACTGGATTGTGCTGGGCGAGCCTATCTGACTTTTTCCACGATGAGGAGAAATTTCGTTTTCGCCGTTGCGCCCATGAGTCGAAAGATCGGGCTGACATATGGCACGATGGCCTGAACCTCTCCGGTCAGGCGATTCAAAAACTCTTCCAATTCTTCTCGAGCCTTCTCTTCTCGAACCTCAAGCCGATGGACCCGATATCTCATTTTCGTTCTCCTGCAAACACAGCGCGAGACGCGATGCCTCAATCATTGCCATGATGCTGCCTTCAATCATTGCGTGCCACATTGCCTGCTGACAACTCCCGCGAAAAAGATGCTGTTCTGCCACCGCTTCCCTCCTGCTACAGCCGCGTGGCGCCTTCGATGCTCACTTGCACCGAATCTACGCCCGGTGCTCCCGGCGTGAGCGCACGGAAGGCGCTGGCAGATATCTCAGCCGGCCCGGAGAGGCCTTCCACCCGCCAAAGCTGCTGATAGGGCGGCGAATTGTCCACGCCCAACAGTGTGTTGCCCACGCGAAACTCCACGCGTTCGATGCCGTTGGGATGGCTGGCCTGCGCCTCGATCACCACCGTGCCGAGTCCGGGAATGAAAGCCTCGGGCAACGGGCTGACGATTTTGACCAACGGCCGCTCGACCGCAACCACCGTCACCGTCACCGAGGCTTCCGCTTCTTCCTCTTTGTCATCGCGGACCTTCACGGCGATGCGATAGGATCCCGCCGCGGCTGGTGCGGTCCAGCGTGTGTTGCCGCCGGAGGTGGCAGAGAGAATGCCGGCCGCAGCGCTCCAGCTTATGGCAAGCGGGCCGCCTTCCGGATCATGCGCTTCGACTTTGATCGTCGTGGTGTCCGCCGGAGCAAGCGATGGGCGCAGGGCCACAATCCGATCGATCACGGGCGGTTGATTGCTGTCGATCAGCTTGCCCAGCTCTTCACATCCCGGGAAAGCGCCGAGCGCCAGCCAAACCAGTGCTCCGGCTTTCAGCAGAGAGAGGATTCTCGTCTTCATATCATCTCACTCGGCCAGCGCCGCCTGCAAAATTTCCTTGTTCGAAGGGGAGCCGTATTCGATGAACACGGCGGCCTGTACGCGGCCCGCGTCACGCACGCCCGGCAGCGCAGCGGTGAACCGCACCGTTTTGATCTCGCCCGCCGCAATGCCGCTGATGGTTTGGGGAGAGAAGACTTTGCGAACGACCTGATGATGCCCGGCGGCAGCCAAATCTTCCCAGACCAAGGCGCTGAGCGCAAAGGGCCCGAAGGAACTGTTGCCGAGGCGGGCAACCGCGACGTCAATCGCGATGCCCGCGGCAGCGATCGTTTGCTCCGCTTCGATGGTAAAAAGGGCGACTTTGCCAAGCTGATTCTGCAGCGCCGTGCGATAACGCTGCGCGGCCGTGGCCGCGCTGGAGGCGCCCTGCAAGCGCATCGCTGCGCCGTTCAAGAAGACATCGGGCACGGCATAATCCGCGGCGGCGAGCGTGCGATAGCGGTCCGCACTCTCCGGCAGCGCGTAAGCGTCGCTGAACGTTGCGCTGGGCAGATGATGTTCCACCAGGATGACCTGAGCTGGCGAGAATGCCGGCCGCAGGCTGTCCAGCGCAGTCAGGGCAAAGGGACTGAAGGGTGTGGCATCATTGACAAAGGCTTCGAGCACCAACACGCGCGGCCGTTCGCTGGCGGGATTGCGCGGGTCAAGCGGATTGTCACGCTCGAGTTCGCCGCAAGCAACGAGCAGGAAGAGAAGTCCCCACGGCCGGAAGCGCGAGCTTTGCACGATGATCTTCCTCTTCTCTCTAAAAGTGAAAGGCAACGGCGAGACGGATGGTGGCGTTGCCGGCCAGCAAAGCAAGCCGGGGTGTGTGCTGCTCCTCTGCCGCTGGCGCCGCCGCGAAAATGCGGTTGTGGTCCGCATGGTTCTTCAACCAGAAATGCACACTCGCCAGCGCCAGCGCGCCCGTGACCACTGCTGTGGCGTTGCGGGCTTTGCGATAATCGCCGGCGCGGTTGTAATGCTTTTCCAAATCAGCCAGCGTCGTGGCAGCCTGGTATTTCTGATAAGCCGCGCGCGAAATGCCGTGAGTGACGCCCGTGGCAGCCGCAGTCAGGCCGGCAGCCAGCGCCAACCACGCGGCGGGATAACGCTTCAGCCGCACGCTCTCGCGGTATTGTCCTGCGCCGGTCAAATTGTGCAAAATGTTGGAGGCGAGCAAACGCACCATCTCCGCGCTGGCACGACGATCGCTGCCCACGACCTTCTCTCCGCGCACCTGGCCGGTAGCAACTTTGAGAATGTGGCAATCAATGCGCAAGCGCGCACCGGCCATACTGATCTCGCCGGTCAACAGATATTGTGCGCCCGCCAGTTGTCCCACTGCCTGCGCGGTTGGTTGATCAATGACGCCGGTTTGGCCCAAAGCCTGTTCTTGCAGGATCATTTCCAGTTTTTGGCGTTCCACCACCAGGAGGCCGGAGCCGGGACGCGAGAGCTCGGTCTGCAACATCTCCGGTACATTCTTTTCCAATAGGTCGAGATTGAACAAGCCGCTGTTGTTCTGGAAATCCAAAACGGCGACGGTGAGAACAGTGGAATCTGCAGGGGCAGGGGCCGGCGCGCGCGTGCCGGCCGGTGGATTTTGGGCGAAGGCAAAGCGAAATGCCAGGCAGAGGGCAGCGACAAGGATGAGACTCGACTCGTGCAGCGGACGCATGATTCAGGCAGCAACAGCGAGAGTGAGCGATGATGCACGACCTGTGCGGAGTTTTACTTCCAGCGACGCACAAAAACCGACGGAAGGTGAACAAATTTGCGGCGCAATGCAAGCGAATTTCTTGCCCTGCTGCCGGCCTGAGCGCCGGTCGCTTCAATGCATCTTGCGGCCATAGTCCAATTGATGATCGGTGGTGATGAGCGGAAAACTCGGCACCACCACCGGGAAGGGCACGCCTCTTTGCGTCACCACCATGTCAATGCGGGTCGCCGGCGTCTTTTCGAGGGCGTCCGTGTTGATCTCGATGAGGGCGTGGTACTTGCGCTGCAACTGATCAACGTAGGGATTGAGATCGGTCGCGATGACTTTCATGAAATCCTGCTTGAACGCCTCCTGCCTGCCGTGCGCCTTGAGATATTCATTCTGTTGATACAAGAACAGGAGATTGTCCTCCCACATGCCGGTGTAGCGCTGCACTTCGGGAACGCGATCGTAGCCTTTTTTGTAGGCTTCCTGGGTGAGATAGCGGTCGCGCACCATGTCCACGATGGCCAGGCGCAACTGTTCGGCGAACTCGCCGGCCGCAAACGAGGTTTTGCGAAACACGAGCGGGTGCAGCTTGACTTCCCGCTCGAAGTCGCGCACGGTCCAGAGCTGGCCGTCGATTTGAAAGAGCGGCTCAGCGAGCAGGGCATCGAGCTTGGCGCTCATTTGCTGCAGCAGCTCGCTGTTCTCCGGCGCGCCCCACAGTTGTTGCTGCAACGCCGCGCTTTTTGCCGCGTTGGATTTCAAATAGTACGGCGCGACAATGCCGACCAATCGCCGAAATGTCTGCGGCGCGAAATCCAGCCGCTTGCCGCGCATGACCCGCGCGATCAATTGATCATAACGCGCCTCGGCCTTTTGCTCCTTGAGCCGCTCCGACACTTGCTGCCATTGGCGCTGCTGCTGGGTATCGGTGAGCGGCAGCGTTTCGGTCCAGCCGAGCACTTTCATGAGCACATAAGCGCCGTCGCCTGCGGCGATCGGGCCGATCACCTCGCTTTGCGCGCGCGTTTTGGCATAGAGCGCCGCATGTATCGCCGGGTGTTCCGGCGAGTTCCATTCCACCTCGCGTTGCGGTATGCTTTCCAAAGCGCCGGTTCCGAGATGCACTTCTTCAAATGCCCTGCCCTGCTCCTGCACCTGTTGGCGAACTTGCCTGGCGAGGCTGCTGTCCTTGAGAGTGAAGTGAGCGATGCGGTATTTTCTGCCGGCGGCCTCGTAAGCCGCCTTCACTTCCGCAGTGTCGAGTTGGACCGGTTGGTACGCTTCTTCATAGTATTGCCACTGCCGCATCGCCTGTTCTTTGCGGCCCTGCAGATAGAGTTGAAATTCCTCCGTGCGGGTCAGCGCATTCTGCTCGCCGGCTTCCAGCGCCAGGAGTTTTTCGGCAATCAGGGAATTGAGCGCGATTTTCCGGTGCAGATAGTCATCGCCGCGGCAATACGGCGGCCGCGGCGTGTATTCCATCCGGCGAATGAATTCATTGAGCGAAATCGTCCTCTCGCCGATGCGGGCGATCAACGTTTCAGCCGGCGGCGCTTTCGTCTCTTTCTTCCCACAATGCGGCAGCAACAGACTGAGGAACAGCAGGGCAAGGAACGATCGTCGCAACATGGCGGGTTGCCTCGAATCCGATGTGAAGCTGATTTCCAAAGGTCTCCCCGTGGCCTAAGGCAGCACGAGCAATTTGCGTGACAGGCTGTGTGTCTCCGCCTGCAAAGCATAGACATAGAGGCCGGCGGGCACGGCGTTGCCGCTGCGATCACGGCCATTCCACACCACCGTGTGCCGGCCGGCGCGCAACAACCCGCGGCTGAGCGTGCTCACCTCCTGGCCGCTGAGATTGTAGATGTTCAGACTCACTTGCGCATCCGCGGGCAGCGAGAACGCGATGGTGGTTGCTGTTCCGCCGGCGGCAACGCCGGCTTGATTGCCGGCAAATCGCAACGGATTGGGATAGTTTTGCAGCAAGTGCAAATCCTCAATGAGGGCGCCGCCCGGCGCCTCTTGCACCGCTGCAGGCGTTTTCAACACAAATTCCATTTGATTGATATTGAAACCGGCCCGCACAAAGAACAGCGTCAACACCTGCTCCCCCGCCGGCAGCGAGACATTCGGCACGCGCAGTGTCGCCCAATCGTACCAGCCGGACGTGCGCGGCACCGCGGTGGCGGGAACAAGCTCCTGGCCGTTACGCAGCAGCTTGAGCAGGCCGCCGCCGTTCGGGCCGGCGATACGAAGATTCACCTCGTAAATGCCGGCTTGCTGCACCGTGACGGAGTACTTCACCCACTCCCCGTCGGCAATCCAGCCAATGCCGTAGGTCGCGCCCTGGGCGTCTTTGCTGGCTTCGAGATCGACGCCGTCGTTGCGGAATTCCCTGCCGCTGTTCCAGGGTTGATCAACATCCCAGCGCGTCTTTTTGAAGTCTTGATCCTGATAAGCCAGGCCGGCGTTGCCAAAATCAAACTCGGCGCAGGAAATCTTGCCGGGCAGGCGGTGGGAGGCGTAGGGCTTGAGGCGGCTGTTGAACTCGCGATCAAAAAGCGCCCGCAAAACATCCGGCCGGGGCACGCAATTCTCCAGCGCCAAATTCGCGGCCATGCCGAACAGCGCCGCGCGCGCCAAATCCAGGCTGGGCTTTCCCGCCCTGCCGTTCCAGTAATCGAGCACGGTTTGATAACCCGGAGCAAACGGAGCGGAGAGCGGACTGGTGGTGGTTTGAATTTTCTTGTGCGTCCACCAGCACCAGCCGACGTTGTTCTCCTCCAGCAGCTTGATGGTCTCATAAAACCACGGATTGGAATTCTCACCCGCTTCACCCATCCACAACGGCACATTCCAGTTGTCGCGCAAATTCAGATAGGATTGAATGGTCGGCCGCGTGGTTTCATTCCAGTATTTGTGAAAGCTGTAGGCCACGTTGCTGCCGTAGAACAGCGGCGGCGCGAGGTCGGTGAAATCCGTCGCAAAATTGCCGCCCTCGATAAAGAGCAGATGGTTGGCATCCACTTCGCGGATCGCCACCGCAATGCGGCGGTAGAGATTGCGCAAATCGAGGTTGGTGAAGCCCGAGGGCATCACCGGCTCGTTGAGCAAATCATAGCCGGCGACCCACGGCTCGTTGGCATAGCGCGCCGCGATTTGCCGCCAAATGGCCACGGTGCGATCCTGATTCGCCGGTTCGGTCCACAACCTGGCGGTGCCGTCGCTGTCGCTGATGTTGAGGGAATTCTGGCCGCCCGGCGCGCAGTGCAGGTCGAGAATCACGTAGAGGCCGGCGCGCTTGCACCAGGTGATGAGCGAATCGAGCACCTGAAAGCCTTCTTCCAAAAAGACGTCCGGCTGATCTTTGGGCGAAAGCAGTTGATAAGTGAAGGGCAAACGGATGCTGTTGCAGCCCCAGCTTGCAATCAGGCGGATATCCTGCTCGTTGACATAGTTGGCCTGATAGCGGCGGTAGAATTCGGCGGTATCAGCCGGCCCCAGCAATTGCTCGATAAGCGTGCGGATCGAAGTGGGCGAGCCGTAGCCGGGCACGTGCAGCATGTAACCTTCAGGCACGAGCCAGCCGCCCAAGCCCAGGCCGCGCAGCAGCAGCGGCTGGCCGGCGGGATCGACGATTTCCTTGCCGCGCGCCTGCACGAACTGGGCTTGGCACTCCACCGTGCCGAAGGCGAGCAGAAGGATGAGCAGGAAAAATTTTGTGCGCATATCAGAGCTTCCACAGAAAGTGTCACACCGCAGGCGCCAGCCCTCAGCTCGTAGATGCCGCTTCGACATGCTGTCTGCCGGCGGTCTGCATGCCAATGGTCTGCGCCAAATTTCGCACAAGCTGAAATCCAAAGCCCTGCGCGCAGCAACACGCTGTCAGGTTTGGAACACCACGAAGACTCAAATGCACCAACAAAAGCTTGATGAAATGACTTTTGGACTCTCGTGCCCTTGGTGATGATAGCAGCGGCGCAGGCGAGGGTAACCACTCAACCGGAAGACGTCACGGCAGCGGCTCGGGTTTGGGAATGAGGGCTCTGAGCAGGGGCTCGTGCCACTGGTTATTGGCAGCGTCGTACGCGCCGAATCCGGCGATGAATTCCCAGTAATGCCAGCTTATGCCGTTGGTTTCCGCCAGGCGCGCGACGAATGCCGTCCAGCGCGCGCGCGAGGACATATCGGCCTTGCTGTAAGCGCCAAATTCGCCGAGGTTCAACGGCCGCTTGTTGGCAGAGGCCCAGGCCGCTGCTTGCGCGAAATCGCGGGCAATCGGTTGTTGCTCGGCGGCCGTGCCCAGCCATTGCGTGCCGAGCCAGGCGTCACTGCCGGACACCCATTCCGCGCCCTGGTGGGTGAAGGCAAACGGATTGTAGTAATGCACGGAAACGATGAGGTACTCGTCTTGCTCCGGCAACAACAGACTGTTGAGCGAGCTTATGCTGTACCAGTTGGCCGGCCCCACCATGAGCGTGCGGGTGGGATTGGTTTTGCGGATGACGCCGATCGCCTCTTGCAGATATTCATTCCACAAGGCCGCGGAGAGATTGGCCATAGGCTCATTGAGCACTTCAAAAACCAGCGCCGGCGAGTGATCGCGATAATGCGTTGCCAGTTGTTCCCAAATCGCCAGAAAGCGCGCCTTCTCCGCCGCCGGATTCTGCATCAGCTCTTCGAAGTGATGAATATTGAGCACCACCGGCAGGTCGTTGGCGAGCGCCTGGCTCACCGCCCAGTCCACCCGCCGCAGAAAGCTGGCCTCGATGGTGTAGGGCGCGGCACTGGCGGTATGCGCCGACCAGCGCACCGGCAGCCGAATGGAATTGAAGCCCGCGCTTTTGATCCAATCGAAATACTCGCTGCGCAGCGTCACGCCCCATTCGCCTTCATTCGGCGCCTCCAGGGCATTGCCGAGATTCATGCCCCGGCCCAAACGCGTGTTCAGGGTGAAGGCATCGGGAAACGGCTCTTTCTCTGGGGCAGTGGGATTGCTGGAATCTTTTGAACAACCGGCGACCATAAGCAGCAAGGCGAGACTGCACAGCAGTGCGGGAAATCTCATTCGTCAAGGCCTCATCAGTCCAGTCGGCGATACACCCGCACATAATCCACCATCATGGTTTGCGGGAAAATCGTAGTGGTATCGGGATTGCCGGGCCAGTTGCCGCCCACCGCCACATTCAAGAGCAGGTGAAAGCGCTGGTCGAAGGGCGCGGGGTAGGCCTGGCCCTGGGTGTGCCATTTGGTTTGCGTTTGATAGAGCTTGTCATCGACATACCAGCGGAATTCATTCGGCTCCCATTCCAGGCGAAAGGTGTGAAACTCCGCAGAGAAATCACCCTGCGCCAGCTTGAAAGAAGTTCCGGTGTGGACATTGGCCGGCCAGGCGCCGCCATAGTGCAGCGTGCCATAGACGGTTTTGGTGTCCTGGCCGAGCAACTCCATGATGTCGATCTCACCGCTGGCGGCCCAGCCGCCATAGACCCAGTCGGTGGGAAGCATCCAAATGGCCGGCCACATGCCCTGGCCGCGTGGCAGCTTGGCGCGAATATCGAAGCGGCCGTATTTCCAGTCGCCCTTGTTGCGCGTACGCATGCGCGCGGAAGTGTATTGCCGCGTGCCCTCCGGGCCGGTGTAGTTTTCCTGCAGCGCACGAATGACGAGCGTGCCGTCCCGCACGAAAGAATTCTCCGGCCGGGCGGTGTAGTATTGCAGCTCGTTGTTGCCGCCGCCCTGGGCATTGACTTCATGTTCCCATTTCGACAAGTCGATGCTTGCGCCGTCGAATTCATCCTGCCAAACAAGCTGCCAGCCCGCGACCTCCCAGGGCGCGGGCTTTTCGGAATCAGGATTGGCAGTCTGCTTGCCGCAGGAGAAAAGCCCGGCGGCCAGGCAGACGCAGGCGGCGAAACGCACGAAAGTTCTGAGGGCCATGGCGTGCTCAACGCGAAAAGTCAGAAGCTGCAAGTGTATCAAAACTTCACGCCGAAGGAATATGAGTGGGTGTTGCCCAGGATGTCGGCCTCGCGAAAGGCGTAATCAACTTTGACCGCGAGGTTGTGCATCATGCGCAGTTCCACGCCGCCGCCCAGCGTCAGACCGAAGATGGATTCGTCCATGAACAGGGCCTTGTAGCCGCCGCGCAGGTAAAACGTGCCGGTGGAGGGCAGACGATACTGATATTCCGCGCCGAGGTTGACGGACTCGCTGTTGTTGTTGGGATGCAGCGCGTCGGCGGCAAGCGTCACCCGCGCCCGTTCACCGACCACCGGCTGCAGCGACATGCCCAGCCGGAAGATCAAGGGCAGTTCCCATTGCTCCACGCGAAACTGGCCGGGCGTGTCACGGTAATTGCCGTCTTCGTCGGGTAAAATGTCGATGGGGTTGAGCAGATCCGTGCCGCCGTAGCGCATGCGCGAGCCGTAATTCGAAATGCTCATGCCGATGCTCAAGCCGTTCTCGCGCTCGCCGGTGACCGAGAAGAAATGCGTGTTGAGCATCACGCCCATATCCACGGCCATGGCACTGGCGTTGCTATGCCAGATTTGCGAGGAGATGTATTTGGCGCTGGCGCCGAATGAGAACCAGTGGGTCAGCCGGCGCGAATACGCCAGCGCCAGCGCGAAGTCGTTGGCGGTGTACAGCTCGCCGGTGCCCTCCTGCTGACGCAAATTGGTGACTTCCTCATCGCCGTAATTCACGTGAAAGAAGCCGACGGAGAGCGTGCCAAACTCGGGCAGTACCAGGCCCACGCCGGCAAAGGTGCTGGCAATGTCCGCGATCCACGGCTGCCGCAAGAACTGGGCTTCACTCTGCTCCATGAAGCCGAGGCCGGCCGGATTCCAATAGATCGCCGAAAGGTCTCGTGCGACACTCACGGCCGCATCACCCATGGCATTGCCGGCACTGGCGTAACCAAGCTCGAGAAAACTGGCGGCGGTCGTGCCGACACGATAAGGCCGCTGGGCCAACGCCGCCTCCGCCGCCAAGCCGAGCATGAGCATGGCCGCGAGTAAGCAGGAATTCAATCGTTTTCTATCTCCCATGAGAAGCCTCTTGCAGGGTCGAAAGTTGGTGAATGACTCATGCCGTGGTCACTTGATTACCGCGAATTTGCCGATCTTCTCATCGCCGGTGGCATCCGCCTTGACGTGGTAGAGGTACATGCCCGCGGCAATGTCCAGCCCTTCGCGCGATTTCAAATCCCAATGCACCGCGCCGTTGTCCGCCGAATTCTGCACGCGGATCTCATTCACCAGAATGCCGCTGATGGTGAAGATCTTGATCGTGCATTGCGCCGGCAGATGAGTAAAAAGCAGGCGCCGGCGCTGATTCAAATACTCGTTTGCCACCGCCGGCTCCATTTCATTGGTCATGACGTAAGGATTGGGTACGACGCGAATGTCGTCCATCGTGCTGCGCACCGCGGCGCGATCCAGCGTTTCCGCTTCCTTGACCCGGAACAGCAGGGAATCCGTGGTGGCGAACGGCCGTTTGAACGTGACCCGGTACACATCGTCGGGCCGCGGCAATTGTGAAACGTCGGTCAAAGAGGGGAAATCCATGATGAACGCCGTGCCCACCCAGCGGCCGGTCGCAGTGACGGGACCGGCCAGAATGCGGTCGAGCAGAATGTCGAACTGGCCGTTGCTGTTGCGATCCTGCACCACCAAGTCCATCAGCTCGTAATTGCCGGCGGCATCTTTGAAGGACTTGTTGAGCACGTAGAAGCTGAACGGTTGGTCGAGCAGCAACGCGTTGCGGTCGATGCGCACGTGATTCTCGTCGCGCATGGTGCGCGAGGCCGCGCGCGTCCGGTAGGCCTCCGGGTTGCTGGTGAAAACGATCTCATAGTCCCACGCCAACAGACTGGACTCGATGGAGGTGGGCACAATACGAACGCTGGAAGTGCCCTTGAGCCAGCCCGAGTTGAGCGGGTCGAAACTGGCGATTTCCACCGGCTGCTGCAGCGTCAGCCGCATGCCATCGAAAACGTCGGTGGTCAAAGCGCCGAGCGTGTTGAAATGCCAGTAGGCGCTGGAGTCATCATACACCAGGTTTTCAAAGGCGAATTGCTGCGGCGTCTCCTGATAGACCAGCGCGTTGTTGGCAGTCACATCATAGATGAAGATGCCGTTGTTGGTGTAGGTGTAGGCATTGGGATAATCGGTCACGGTTTGCAGTGTGTCCACGCCGAACTTGACTTTGTAGGTGTGGCCGATTTTCAAATCCCCGGTCGCGAGGATTTCCGGAATAATGGGCGAAGAGCCGAAGGCGGTGTAATCCGCGAAGTCAGCAATGGCGGGCGGCACATAGCCGGCGGCCGGCGGCCGCGGCGTCACGATCTGCACGTTCTTGCCAAAAGCCCGCACCTCTTCACTCTCGTCCAGCTCGATGATCGTGGTGTTTTCCGAGGGGGCAATGCCGGGGCCGATGTTGGGCGCACCGTAATCATAAGCCACCAGCGCGTAGTAGTAGGTTCGGCCGTTTTGCACCGTGCGGTCGATGAAGAAGTGCGTGATGCCGGTGTCAAAACCGAGGTTGTAGCCGATGCCGTTGACCAGCCCGAAGTTGGTGAAGCCCAGCTTGCCGTTGATCAAATCGCATTGAAAAATGGGCTTCTTGAGAATGGGCGTGCCGAAGCCGTCGGTGATGACTTCCGAGTCCGAGAATTTCTTGTCGGTGGCGCGAAACAGCTTGTAGCCCTCGAAGTCATTGACGTTGGCCAGGAAGGGGTCACGCGTTTTGGTGTCGGCGGCGTTGTCCCAGGTCAGGATCACGTAGCCGTCGCCGGGCGTGGCCGTCAGCGTCGGCGAGAGCGGCGGCTGCGCGAAACGGTAATCCTTTTCGTAGATCACCTGCACGATGCGCTTCTGCTCGAACAAAGCCGGCGCAGTGTGCGTGTCGGAATTCAAGCCGTTGAGCGGATCATAGGAATGCAGCTCGGACATCGAGATGCGCTCGGTGCGGCCCTTGTAGAGCGGAAAGGGGCCGGAAGCAAAGACTTCGATCAAATTGGAGATACTGCCGAAATAGCTCACCAGCGAATCCTGGCCGATCAATTCCCACATCGAACGATCGCCGCGGAACCAGCGAAACTCCGAGGAATGGCTGGGCACCGGAAACAGGCGGAACGCGGTGAGGCCGACCATGTCGGATTCGGTGACGTCGGTGACCGCGAAATTCGGCTCGCAACCCACGCCCTCCACGAAATCGGGCTTGTGATTGCACTCGCCCTCATCCGGGCCGGCGTAGTTCAGCTCGTTGGGGCCGACGCCGTCGAGTCCAACGTCGTCGCCGGAGAACTCGCTGAGTTGATAGATGCCGTCGCCGTTGCGGTCTTCGCCATCTTGCCAGTCTTGATCTTCATCGGCATCCCAATGCGGCTTCAGGTCTTCCAATTTCAGCTTGTAGGTGGTGAGGAACTTGTTCAAGTCGGTGATGCCGTCGGTCGGCCCGATGATTTGCAGGGCAACGTTGTCCCGCTTTTCATCGGTGAGGCCGTCATCGTCGTTATCGACGTTGTCATAGGCCAGGCCCGGACTTTCGAGGTAGGCGAAACCCATGGTACCGGTTATCAAGCCGCCGCGGCCGGTGCCGTCCACGTCCCACGAATAGGCCATGTCGATCAGCTTGTCGAAATAGCCGAGTTCGTCATCGCGTTCGCCGCCGATGGCATTATCCACCCAGTAGCCGAACGCGACTTCGGGCAGATCGTAGTCGGAAACATTGGCGATGGTGTATTCCCAGAAGATGGCATCGCGCGATTGCGGATTGTTCCACTGAAAGCCGCGTTGTTCCACGCGCAGACCCAGGCCGCCCCAGGGTTTGCCTTTTTGAATGGTGACGGCCGGATAATTGTCACCGATGATTCTCCCCGGCCGGGGATAGTATTTGACGCGATCCTCCGGGCCCAGGTATTCCTGGTCTTGCGCGTCATTGGCCACGAAGTAGGTCTCCAAATCCGCATAGATCACGCCGCGGCCGAAACGGCCATTCCACTCGCCCGGCCATTTTTTGCTGTAGCCGGTGGCGGGCCAGCCGTTGCGCGGCCAGGAATCGGCGCGGTTGCTCATCGCGGGATATTCATTCAGCTCGTTGAAGTATCCGAACACGGGATAGAGGCCCCACTCGATGGTGCCGGTGGGATCGCGGTCCATCTCCTCGCGATAGCTGGTTTGCAGGAAGTAGAGCGTGTCCAAGTCGCGCCGGATGCTGATTTCAATGGGATCGGTGACGGGAATGGTATCGTTTTTGATGTACACGCGCGCACCGATGAGCAGGGCCACGCCGTCGAGCATCTTGACGCCGTTGGCATTGTTGGGCCAGCGCGAGACATCCGGCCGGGGCCAGTCGGAAAGCTCGGTGGTGTTGCGGAAGTAGAGGAAAACGCGATTCCCGGTCATGAAGCCTTCGCGCTCCGCAGCAATGTCGCCGGGCGGGTCTTCCGGGCCTTCATAAGGCCGGCCCTGCGCCCACAAGGAAGCGGCCCAAAGCACCGGCAGCAGCAGCAGCACCAGCCATGATCCAGTTGTTCTTTTCATATCTTGCCTTGCCTTCTGACGTTAGAATGAGAGTCCCATTCCGAGCTTCACGTAGCGCGGCGCCGAGTACATCGAGGGGTTTTGCACGCGATCAATATATTCGTTGAAATCACTGCGGTGGCTGGCCAAATCCGAGGGCATGATGATCGCGGTGTAGGCGCGGCCGGTCTGGGGGTTGACACTCACTTCATTGAGCCGGTCCAACAGATTGAACACGGACAGCGTGAACCGCACGCTGAAGCCGCCGGTCAGTTGCACATTGTAGTAGCCGGTGAGATCGACATTGTACTGGGCCGGTTGCTTGGCATTGTTGGGATAGAGATTGATGAGCGCGAGCCGGTTGTCCGCCAGCGGCGCCAGCGAGTAGGGCGTGCCGGAATTGTAGTAGCCGGTGATGGTCGCGCCATACTTCGCGGCGTTATAGCCCACGCTGGCATTGAGGGTGTGGCGCTGATCCCAGCTCATCGGGATGAGCGTCGGGATCGGATCGCGGCTGTCACCCGCGCGATCGAAGGTGAAACGCGGATTGTCGGCGTTGCCGCGGGTGAATTGCAGCGTGTAATTGACATTGGTGAAGACCTTGCCGGAGACGAAGTCATACTTCACTTCCAGGCCGCGGGCATTGCCGTAGTCCTTGTTCGAATACAGGCCGTACTCGATCTGGTTGAAGGTGCTGATGATGCGCGCGCTCAGCAGGTCGTAAATATCGCGATAGAACAGCGCCACGTCCACGCCCATGCCGGTGGCGAGCTGCTGCCACAGGCCGATTTCGTATTGCACCGTTTTCTCCGCCTTGACTTCAGCGTTGCCCATCGTGGTTTCATAATCGGTGGGCGCCACCTGGAAGGAGTGATTTTCATACAAGGCGTACATCGGCGGCATTTGGAAGAAATGGCCGTAGCTGAAGTGCAGCAGCGCCACGTCACTCAACTGATAAGACAAACCCAAGCGCGGGCTGATTTGCGTTTGCGCCTTGGCCTTGGGATACATCGACATCTTTTCCGGATTATCGGGGAAGCGCAGTTGGTTGGCGGGGTTGCGGCGCTGCGAGGGATAACCGGTGTTGGGATCGAAGTAGTCGTAGCGCAGGCCGAGGTTGATCACCATTTCGTCGAATTCCATCTTATCCTGCAGATAAGCTGAAAACTCGCGCGGCTTCACCCGGTAGATGTCGGAGTAGATGCTGGAATCCGGAAAGACCACGGGCTGGTAGAGATTGAACTCCTGATCGGTGCCGGCGTAAAGGTTGCGGATTTGCACATCACGGTTGTCGAGATCATGATGCGTGTACAACACGCCGCCTTTTAGGCTGTGATTCTTGTGCGCCTGCCAGGCCAGGTCAAACTTCGCGTTGAAGTCCTTCATCGTCCGGTCGACGTGGCCCTTTTGCTGGCCGCCGGTATAGAAGCCCGGGCCATCATTGTAAAAGAACCGGTCGTTGACGTAGCGCGAGTCAAATGGACTCTGGTAGACGTACCAGCCGTTGTAGTAGTCCACGTACTGCAGCTTCACCTCATAGAAAGCGCTGCGGGAAAAGAGATGGTTGAACTGCAGCGAGTACATGTGGGTGCGGCGGTAGGCGGTGGCCATGCCGTCGGGATTGTACTTGAAGCCATGATCGTAATTGTGCCACTCGTCGTCATTGTAGGTGTACAGCAGCGACGTTTTGAACGAACGAAACAGATTCGAGGTCAGCTTGCCGGTGAACGAAATGTTCTTCGCGCCGTTCATCGAAACATAGGAACTGTCGCCGGTGTGCTCGGAGATCCAATCCGAGCGGCTGTCCGCCTGGAAATTGCTGAAATCCGAAACCTGGAAACGGCGGAGGCCGTTGAGATGGTTGCCGTAATTTTGGTAGCGATAGTTCGAGAAGAAAGTCAGTTTCCGGCTCAGCAGGGGCACCGGTCCGCTGAGCTGGAATTTGTAGTCCTGATTGCGATCGAATTCATCATCGCGCAGGCCGATGAAGATGTCTTTGTGGGGCGTATAGTAGTTGCCCAGGTCGGCGGAAATCGCGCCGTGATAGCTCTCACTGCCCTCTTTGGTCACCGCATTGACGACGCCGCTCATCGCGCGGCCGTATTCGGCATTGAAGGTGCCGGTGATGACTTCCAAATCCTGAATCGCTTCCGGCTCCAGATCCACGGTTTTGCCCTCGCCGCCAAAGCTTTCATCGACCTGCAAGCCGTCGATCAAGTAGGAAACCTCGGTGATGCGGCCGCCGCGAAAATGGCCGGCCACCACGCCCGGCTGCAAGCTGATCACCGCGGCCACGCTTTCCACCGGCAGGTTTTCGATTTGATCGGAGGACACGTTGCGAATCGAGCTGGTCTGGTCTTTCTTCACGGCCAGCCGCTCGGCAGTCACCACCACTTCTTCGCCGGAAGTCAACACCGTGGGCGTGAGCTTCACGTCGATGGTGGCGGTGCGATTGACGGACACGCGCACTTCGGTAACGCGCACCGGCTCGTAACCCATCATTTGCACCCGCACCACATAGGTGCCGGGCGACACATTGAGAATGAAAAAATCACCGTTGGCATCGGTGGCGGCGCCGCGCGTCGTGCCTTCCAACTGCACGCTCGCGCCGGGCAGACCACTGCCGGTTTCCTGATCCAGCACCTTGCCGGCAATTTTGCCGGTGGTTTGTGCCTGGACCATGCCGCTGGCGCAAAGCAGCAGCCCAGCGCCTGCGAGAAACAACCCGAGCTTTGTCTTGATCCCAGCCATGTCGCTGTCCCTCTTGGTTATTTGCTGCCATCACAAACACGATTGATTCCCAGCCTTGCCGCATTCGCTCGCGCGAAGTACCCGGCGCTGCCACCGAATCTTCGCAGCCTCGTCTCAACATGACACTTGCTGCGCATACACTTTCACAATCCCAGCGTTGCTACCGCATTAAGATCATCTTCCTCACCGCCACCTCACCGCCGGCAGCCAATTCACAAAAATAGACGCCGCTGGGCAAATTCGGGCCGGCCGGGCCTGCGGAAAAGATCACTTCGTGGGCGCCGGCGTTCTTCACTTCATCCAGCACCACAGCCACTTCCCGGCCCAGCACATCCAGCACTCGGAGCCTGGCATGTCGCTTGTGGGCCAGCGTAAATCGGATTCTCGTGCTCGGATTGAAGGGGTTCGGGTAGTTCTGCTCCAACTGCAATTGCTGCGGCAGCAGGCCTCCCGCGGTGCCTCTCTCCGCCACCGCGGTGGCAAAGCCGCCGGTTTTGAAATAGGGCAAGTAGGCGGCGCGCAACACCGGGGCCACCTGCTTTTCGGTGACGCGATCCATGCGCAGCACGCCCATGCTCTGGTAACCTTCGGTCATGCGATACCAATCGAACGCACACCACCACGTCGCAGCCATCAAATAGCCGCAGCAATCCAGGTTGCCCAGACTGTCCATGGCAGCGCGCTGCTTCAGCGCGCGGAAGGTATCATTGAAGATCTGAACCTGCGCGCTCGCGGTCGAGCCGTTTTCTGAAGACCAGTAGCCGAATTCAGTATTGAGTATGGGTTTCTTGGGATGAGCGAGGTTCGCGTCAACGAGGAAGTATTTGGTTTCCGGGTAGGCGTCCTTGCCGTAGAAGATGCCGAAATACATGGTCCAACCGGCATAATCACTCGCCGCTTGCGAGGGATCATGCGGCCCGGGCCGGTCGGCCGCCGCTGACTGGCCCACCAGCCGGCCGTCGGGATAAAGGCTGTCAAGCTCATCATTGACGCGCTTGATGAACGTCTGGCGATTATCGATATCCAGGCTCTCATTGTTGGTGCTCCACAGCGCGATCGAGGGCCGGTTGTAGTCGCGGAAGACCATCTCCTTGAACATCTGCTCGTGAATGTGCCGAATCAGGTTTTGCAGCACCCACGCCAACGCCACGTCGAATTGCCAAAGGGGAATTTCCTCCATCACTACGAAGCCCAACCGGTCGGTGGCGAGATAGGTGAAGGGATGGTTGGGATAATGCGCGGTGCGCAGCCAGTTGGC
This sequence comes from bacterium, assembly GCA_023150945.1. NCBI lineage: Bacteria > bacterium. The sequence continues at coordinate 173,513 of JAKLJX010000009.1, forward strand.
GTGGAGGCCTTTGATCTTGACAAGATCATCATAGATCGCCTCGACCGGCATGCTGCGGCCATAAACCGGATGATCTTCGTGGCGCGCCACGCCGACAAAGAAGGCAGGCTTCTCATTGAGCAGAAATTTGGTGCCGGCGGTTTTGGTGGTGCGGATGCCGAATTGGGTGTGGAACTCATCCACCACCCGGCCGCCGCGCGTGAGCGTGACCTGCAGGACGTAGAGATGCGGCGCCTGCGGCGACCACAAGCGCGGGTTGGGGACAGTCAGCGTCGTGCGCCATACTGCCGCCGCGCGTGCCGCCGCGCTGGCCGCATGCCGCGTCTCGCCGGAAACCGCGGCCGGTTCGCCGAGCAAATCCGCGGCTCTTTCCGAACGAATGTTCTGTGAGTCGACCCGCGCGGTGTAGACCTGCAGGGCGACTTCGAAATCCTGTGGCGCCGCCGAGGCGTTGAACACGGTCACCGTGGTTTGGATTCTGCCGTTGATCTCTTTGGGCACGACGTCGGCGCGCACCACCGCGACTTCGTCGGCAAACTCCAAGTAAACGTCGTGAATGATGCCGGTGTAGTTGAACCAGTCAACGCGCGAATACGGAACGATGTCAGTGCGCGTTCCCCACGGCGGATTATCGACCCGAACCGCAATCACATTGAGCGTATCGTAACGCAGCGCCGGCGTGACATCGAAGGCAAACGAAGTATACCCGCCTTCGTGGTAGCCCAGATACTGGCCGTTGACCCACACGTCGGCGACATAATTCACAGCATAGAAGATCAACTTGGCAAATTTGCCCTGCAGCGCGGCGGGAACCGCAAACGTGCGGCGGTACCACACCCCATCCTGATAGTACTCCGGCCGCTTCTCGTAAGCATTGATGGTATTCTCGACGCCGGGAATCTGATGGCTGGGCCAGCCGCTGTCATCATAGCCCGGCTCGTGGCGGCCGGCAGTCTCCGCCAGCAACTCGGCAAACCCCGCGGTATCGCGTTTTTTCAAAGTCAAATCATGATTGGCCGCGAAGCGCTGTTTGCGCCACAGGCCGGCAAGATTGATGGTGGTGCGCTGCTGCTTTTCAAAAGCGGGAACGGGCATGCCGTTTTGCTGGGGAATGGCAATGCCTGCCACGGTTTGCAGCCGCAGCGTGGCATCGAGCGTGGCAATTTGGCCCGCGGAGTTTTGAAATGAAAGCAGCAGGAAAGACACCAATACCACTCTTAAAAAGAATCTGGTTTGGTACCACATGATCATAGGGTCGTCCTCCGAGTGGAAGCAATCGCATTCCCTGCTTACTGCTTGCTGATCACTCGTATCTGGCATCTGACTACTTCACCAACAGAAGTTTTCCAGCCGCCGATCCCTGCGTGCCGCCCAACGAGTAGAAATAGACTCCGGAGCGCAACGGCAGGCCGGAGGTGTCAACCGCCTGCCAGGTGAATTCGCGCGTTCCCGCCGGCTGCACGCCGAGATCTTTTTGGAAAACGACATTGCCGAGCAGATCGAATACTCGCAATTGCATTCTCTCCGCTGCGGCAAGTTCATAGCGAATTCTGGTGGCGCCGTTGAAGGGATTGGGAAAACATTGCGCCAAATGAAACTGCCGCGGCGCGGGCGCGGGCGCGGGCGCGCGGATGCCGCTGGCAGTCGCGGGTTCAATGACCAGCCCGTTCAACACGGGATCTTTTATCACCGCGGCAAAATGCAGATCGAGAATCCCATCGGTTACTGCGACCACCTCGAGGGTTTTCACATGAGCGACATGCGCTCCAGCTTCCTGAAAGAGGTCGAGATCATCGACCATCATTTTGCTTTCGGCGAAAACGTCAAAGACTCGCATGCCGGCGGCGGTGAAGTTGTTCTCCGCCATCATCAAGGTCACGCGATAGCTGCCGTTGGGAACGCGCACCCGGTAGAACACCAATCCCCCGCGCTCGTTGCGATAAATCGCGTCGTCGTCGGTGTTGGCAATTTCCAAATCAGCCGGCCACGATTTGGTGCTGCCATCCTGAAAACCATATTCGACTTGCTCATGCCACTGCTGATCGGCTGAGAAATCGTCCTGTTGCGCGCCACCGACGTTGATCTGCAAGGGAAAGGTCACCGGCGCCTCCTTGATCACGCTCACGGCGCGCGCGGCGCTGGTATTGGGCGTGGCAGCGCGGTCGCGCGCGCGCATCACCACCAGCGTGTGCGTCAGGGAGGAGTCCAGGCCGGCCGTTGCAAGCAGCACGCTCATTTGGTCGGGGAGAAGCTGCGCCGCGGAAATCGCCACGCCCGGAATCACGTAGTTGCTTCGCTGCTCGGCAACCGTCTGAGCGATTTCCTCCGAAAACCTGACGGTGACGTTGTTTCCGGAAAGCCTCGCCCATCTGGCCACCGGCGGATTGCGGTCGTCATAACCGAGATTATCGGGCACCGTGAGGCAGAGGATCATCAGGCCGTCGCGAAACACGACGTTCTCCGGCACAAAATCGCAATCATTGCCGTTGAAGGTGTGCGTGCCTTTTTCCCAACGCGTCTGATCCCAAAAATCAAAATCATCTTTCCACTGCCGGGAAAAGTTGTTGTCCGTGCCGGTGTCGCCCGCACCCGGGGTGTAGGCGGCATAACTGACCCAGTCATAATAGGCAAAGGCCGGCAAGGCGTCGTCACTCCAACTTCCCACCCAATTCGTGAACGCCGGCTTCCAGACGTTCATCATGATTTTCTGCTCACTCACCAGCATGGCAATATGCGCTTCCGTCTGCCGGTAAGCTTCCACGCCATCGATGAACCAGGCGACATACGCCGGCGTCCATTCAAAGGCATAGGTGTGAAAATCCAAATGCGGATTGAACGAGACCGCCTGATGGCGCAGATGACTGTTCTGGCCGGCGGTGATGGTGTTGAATTGCACATCATCACTGTAGCGGCCCAGAATCTCGAGGTCGATTTCATTCCAGGGGCCGCCGCCGTCATGGTAAGTAAAGAACGAAGCCAGCATCCCCTCGCGCTGCGCTGCTTGCATGCGGACTTCGAAGCGGCCGTAGGAGTACGCTTCCCGCGTGCGCAACTCGGCGCCTTTGTAATTCTTGGCGGCAACCAGCACAGGGCAGCACAACACCGCGCACAGCGAAATACTCCAGGCGATTTTCATATCATCATCCGGTCTGCAAGTCGAGATGGTCCGGCGAGCGCCCCGTCCCGGGCAAGCCGGACCCCAAGCATGTGGGAGGACACCCGCAGTGGGGTGTCCTCACCAAATCGAAACATGCTTCAGGGAGAATGCCTGACAGCCGCAAGTCGTACCCGACGGTGGGCTATCGACCGGTCATTCGATACTATTTCATCAACAGCATCTTGCGCGTTTGTTTGAAATCGCCCGCGCTGATGCGGTAGAAATAGATGCCGGAGGGCAGGCCATCCGCTTGCACTTCGAGCGTGTAGGTGCCCGCCGCCTGCACGCCATCCACCAAAGTGCGGACCTTCTGGCCGAGCGCGTTGTACAGCTCGAGCTGCACCAGACCCGCCGTGCGAATGGCGTACGTGATCTTGCTCGAGGGGTTGAAGGGGTTGGGATAATTCTGGCTCAAGCTGTAGCTGGCCGGCACGCCGTCGTTGCGATTGTCCGCGACTGCCGTTGGGCTTTCGCGATCGCCGATCCAGGTGTAGGTCCAGTTGCGCGGTGATTGCCACGAATTGTCGTTGTTGATGGGCGACAGACTCATGATGCCGTCGCGGGTATTGAGCACGTCGGCATCATGAATGGTGAAGTCGAGCGGAATCCGCATGCCGTTGACGGGCAGGAAGGGCGCGTCATCACCGAAGGTGATGTCGGTCAACTTCACGCGCGTCTCGATGATGTAATCCGAACCGAAGCCTTCGAAATAGTAATCGGTGGAGTCACGCGTGTAGAGCTGCCGGTTGGAATTGTCCGGATGAAACAAGCCGTCGTAACGGAACTGCAAGGCGTAATCCGGCTTGGCACCGCGCAACCGGGCCGCGTGGGGCGGCCCGGGCCGGCCATCGTACAGGCCAAAGAACATCTCGATGGCATCGTCTTGCCACCAGTCGCCGGCGGGATCGTAGGAAAACACATTGTCAATGGCATCGACCGCGAAGTAGAAATACTGGTTGTCCATCGCCATGTACATGGTGAGCGTCAGATCATCGTCGTTGTCGAAGACGCCGAGGCCGATGTGGCTGACCGACTTCTTGAAGACGAACGGTTTGATCCCGCTGTTTTCCCATTCCGTCAGAATGCCGTCGGCCTTGAATTGGGCAGGCGGATTGAGGGAGATGGTGGCAATGCCCTTGGCGGTGTTGTTCACACCGGGGAAGGACACGCCTGGCACACTGACATTGCCCACCTTGTCGGCGGCCGTGACGGCATAGTAGTACGTCACCGCCTGATCCGCCAAGGGATGATACAGGTAGTGCACATAAGTCTGGGTGTTTTCGGCAACGCCTTCCGCCAGCACTTCCACGCCCGGCGCGGTGACATCGGTGATCGGCTGCTTGCTGGCGTAGACCGTGTACTTCTCGCCGGCTTCATTGGGCACATCCTGCCAAATCACCAGGTTGAAATTGCCGGCGGCATCAGGCACTGCGGCCACCCCTTTGGGAGCTGCCGGCGGCTCGAAATCAGTTTGGCGCTTGCCGTAGAGTTCGAGATTGTCGAACAGCACTCCACCCGTGGAGACCGTGCCTTGTATCGCGGGGGCGGCGGAGAAGGCGAACTCATACTTCTTCACCTTGTCCCAATCCAGCTTGCTGTTGCCGGCCACGCCGGACCAGCCCGGATTCGAGAAGCCTTCGGCGTTCGGCGTCACGCCGGTGCCGCGATCTTCGAGCGGAATGAGCAGTTTCTTCCAGCCCGTGGCCGCGTCGAGAACGTCACGCGTCTCATAAATCCATTGCTCTTCGGAGTTGGCGCCCTCGCTGTACTCATACAATTGGATGCGGAAAACCACGTTACCGGGGCTGCTGGAGGCCAGGAAGTTGTTATACCGCAGGGTCATGTGGGTATTACCCTTCATGTCCGGCAGGAAGTCGGTGTCGTTGCCGTATTTCAGGCTGGCGAAACCGCCCCAGGATTCGGTGGCATCGACCTTCCAATCGAACTGCGCCGAGGCGGTCTCGAAAAATTCCAGTTTGTTGTCGGTCACGCTGATGCTGCTGGTGCCGGTGCCGGCAAAAGAGGCCGTCATGGTGGCGGTGGTGTCAAAGTAGTTGATGACCGGGAAGGCATGGCCGTAGAGCGCGATGTTATCGAAGTAAATCGTTCCCGCCGAGATGCCGGAGTTTTGCGGATTGGCGGCATCATAGACGGAGGCATCGACCGACCATTCGATCTTCCACGCCTTGATCGCGTCCAGATTGAGCGTATTGTTACCGGCCGCGCCCGCCCATCCCGGCCGCCACAAGCCCTGGTCGGACTGTTGCGCGACATCGACCAGCGGCAGCACTAATTCATTCCACCCCGGCTGCGCATCGAGAATGAAGAAATGGGAATACCAGTACTCAGCCTGGGTGATGTTGGCCATGGTCCGGTTGGCAACCGAAACATCGCTCATGTCCTTCAGGAGGACGCGAATGTGAGTGGTGCCGGGTTTGCTCTGCGGCACGGCGTTGTAGTACCAAACCTTCAGGTGAGTGTAGGGCGAAAAATCAAAGAGCGCAGTGGTGTCGGCGCCGTGCATAATGTTGGCGTAACCGCCCCAGCTCTCCGTGCCCTGAATCGCATAATCGACCTTGAGCGAGCCAGTGCCCTGCTTGACGAGATCGTTCACGTAGAACAGATTGGTGAACGTCTGCGTCGAACTGGAAACGTGCTCGAAATTCCAATAGGAGGAATCAAGCGCCGCATCGAACGTGTTCAGCGCCTCCTGCCCAAACGCCAGGCAGGGAAAGAGCAACAGCGAGAGTAACAAGTTGTACCTTTTCATCTCGTGCCTCCACTTGAATTGAACAGCGGATTGCTGAACTGAAATCGACCTGCAAACAATTCTTTTGGCGATCACCTCCTTGCGGTTCCACTAGTCCGTGTCCGTCCGAAATCGCGAACTCTTGAGAAACGTTCCTGCAACGGCTTGGCCGTTGCTTCACAATCATCAGAATTGCCACGACACTCAAGATTCTACCAGCCTCGGCTCAGCCGAAGTTGAAACGTCCCCGGATAGAATTATCCTCTCGAAATCGCGATCTCTTGAGAGACGTTCCTGCGACGGCTTGGCCGTTGCTTCGCAATCATCAGAATTGCCACGACACTCAAGATTCTACCAGCCGCGGCTCAGCCGAAGTTGGGGCAGTCGGCAGGGCCACTCGTGCTTGCGGGGCATTGCTCCAACCCGCGTGTTCATTGGCTGCGACAGCGACCCACGAACGCAAGCCGGCCGGCCTGCTATTCCAGCGAAAACCGCTGCGCCAGCGGTCCGACCGCCACTTTGAATTCGCCCGCTTCGATCGTGGGCTGGTGGTCACGCCCGATGAAAGCAAGATCCTGCGGTTGCAGCGTGAACGTTACGCTCTTGCTCTCGCCCGGCGCCAGTGGGATCTTCTCGAACCGTTTGAGCCGCTGATTGTGCGGCGTGATCGAGGCATACAAATCGGTGAGATAAAGCTGCACGATCTCCTGGCCGGCGCGCATGCCGGTGTTCTTTACCGTGACGCTGACCGTCAGCGCTTCGCCCGGCTTGAGTTTGGTTTTGTCCAGCGCCAAATCACTGTACGCGAACGTCGTGTAGCTCAGGCCAAAGCCAAAGGGAAACTGCGGCTTGTAAGTCTGATGCTCGCTGGCTTGCTCGCTGAATTTGTGATCATACAACGTCAGGTCGTTGGGATGGCGCGGATAGGTGATGGGCAGCTTGCCGGAGGGATTCACTTCGCCGGCCAGCACCTCGGCGATGGCCGTGCCGCCCTGCATGCCGGGCAGAAACGCGGCCACGATCGCCGCGCTTTTCTCTTCAATCTCGCGGATCAGGCGCGGCCGGCCCTGGGCCAAAACCAGAATGACCGGCTTGCCGGTTTGCTGCAGCGCCTGCGCCAGTTTGAGCTGCGCGCGCGGCAGACTCAAATCCGTGATGTTACCCGGCGTTTCACAATAAGCCTCCTCTCCCAGACACAGGATCACGGCGTGCGCGGTCTGCGCCGCCTGCACGGCCGCGGCCACGTCGACTTCTTCGTGAAAACTTGCGCCCGGCACGTAAGTCACATTGGGCTTGCCGAATTTTTCCTGCAGCGCTTCGAGAATGGTATGGTGTTCGTGGGGATAAAGCGACTCTTCATTGCCCTGCCAGGTGATGGTCCAGCCGCTGTTGAGCACGCTCAGCTTGTCGGCGGTCGGGCCGGTGACCAGCAGCTTGGTCGACGGGGCCAGCGGCAGCAAATTGTTCTGATTCTTCAGCAAAACCAGAGACTCCCGCGCGGCTTGCAGCGCGACCGCGCGGAACTCCGCCGAGGCAAACTTGGACCGCAGCGTCTTGTCGGGATAGGGATTTTCAAACAGGCCGAGCGCGAATTTCACCCGCAGAATGCGGCCCACGGCCTCATCGATGCGGCGCATCGGCACCGCGCCTTCCCGCACCAGTGCCAGCAGGTGATCATAAAAACTGAAATCGAGCGGCACCATGCTCATGTCAATGCCGGCCATCACGGCCTGACGCACCGCCTCTTTGGGAGTGGCCGCCACTTTTTCGCGCGTGTGCAGATTGATGATATCAGCCCAGTCCGAAACCACGAAGCCGTTGAATCCCAGCTCGTCGCGCAGCAATTCCGTCAAATAGTAATGGCTGGCATGCACCGGCACCCCGTTGATTTCGGAGGAATTGACCATCACGGTGTGCGCACCGGCCTCGACCGCGGCTTGAAAGGTCGGCAGAAAGTACTCGCGCAACATGATTTCGGGAATGTAAGCCGGCGTGCGATCCTTGCCGGTAAGCGGGAAGCTGTAACCCAGGTAATGCTTCAAGCAGGCCGCCACTTTGTCTTTTTGATTGATCTGATTCTGCTCGCCCTCCAGCCCCTTCACATAGGCCACGCCCATGGTGGCAGCCAGGTAAGGATCTTCGCCAAAAGTCTCGAACAAGCGCGGCCACAGCGGGTGCCGGCCAATATCCAAAACCGGGTTGAAATTCCACGGAATGCCGCTGGCGCGCACTTCATAGGCAGTGATCTCACCGTCGCGGCGCATGAGGCCGGGATTCCAGGTGGCGGCCATGGCCAAGCTTTGCGGGAAGATTGTGGCACCGGTGGTGTAGTTCGCGCCGTGAATGGCATCGACGCCGTAGATGATCGGAATTTTCAGGCGCGTTTCGCGGGTGGCCACGTCCTGAATCTGCGTGATGATTTCGTGCCAGTGATCCACAGAATACGCCGAACCCATCACGTTCAAAATCGAGCCAACGTGATACTTCGTGATCGCGGTGCGCAACTTGGCGGGATCGAGCTGGTGACGCGCGCCGGGTTGGATGGGTGCCGGCATGTCCTTGGAAACGACATCGATCGTCACCTGCGTCATCTGGCCGACTTTTTCTTCCACGGTCATTTGCGCAAGCAATTTGTCCACTTGCGCGGTGAAATCGGGTTTGGGAATGCTCTGCCCAAATGCAGAAGCGAGGCCGAGAACACCGGCACTCATGAGCACGATGAGAGCTGGGACGGAAATCTTCATCATTCATCCTTGCCTGGAATGGGAGCCTCACTCAAAACGGCTGTGGCGGCATCGGTTCGAGTCAGTCAGAGTGATTTGCAGCGCGCTGAAAAATCCTGGGCCATCGGCCAGGTTTGATACAGGATTGACAAAAATTGCGCCAGCGTTTTCTCCAAAATCTGCTTCTGATATTAAAGAGCTTAAGGGCAGCAGGAGACTGTCGCCAGGCAAGGATTTATCAATTTGATAATGAACCTGTTATAAAATTGATAATCAGATTCTCAAGTTTGCAAAGCTGGTAAAGGCTCGGAGAACTGCGCAATGGCCACAAGTCTGTCCTCATCATGAACCGCGAGAGCAGCCACAACCGCCGGGCTGGGCCATGAGGCGATCAAAGTCAGAATGAAATTCTGAAAGATTCTTGACCACAAAGCAACCGCTTGCACCACGGAGCCGCGGAGTTTTGAAATCAAGAGAGTCCTTCTCCGCGTTCGTCGCGCCTTCGCGATGAACCTTTGAGGTGAATGGCACGGGCGTGTGCCTCACTCTTCACAGGATCCTTACTGGATGACAGTTGGATGACAGCGGTGGTGGGTACATCGTGCGAGGCAACAGTGTAAGAATCGGGCCTTATTCCTGCCCGCGGGCCTCGGATTTCAGCCTGTCTGAAATCCGGTGCAGCTTATTGCGCCGGCGGTCTCAGCTTCTGCAGAAACACCCTGGCCGGCTGAAAGTTGGGATCTTCCCGCAGCAAACCGGTGAGCGTTTCGGCTGCCTTGGCGGGTTCGCCGGCATCGGCGTAGAAGCCGGCGAGATAGAATTTCGCGTTCTGCCGTTCCTGACGATTGAGATCGACCTGCTCCAACGCCGCCAGCATCGTTTCACACGCCGCGTTGAGCTTCTTCTGCCGCCATTGCGCGATGGCGATTTGGTAGAGCAGCATGCCCTTTTGTTCGGAGAGCGGCAGAGTTTTCCAGAGATAAGCTTCGCGCTGGTCCCAGGCGCCTTCCAACTCAAAGGTCTTGGCCACTTGTTGGTAGGGATAGGGATCATCCGGCGCGAAGACACTGACCGCGAGATATTCCCGTCGCGCCCGCTCGAAATCACGCCGCTGCAAATAGACTTCCGCCATGCGATAGTGCGCCCGCGACCAGACGTTTTCCGCCAGCAAATAATTCCGCACAATCGGCACGGTGGCGGGGTCGCCGTAAGGCCGGTAATCGTCGAGCGCAACCGGCTTCTCCGGGAAAGGCCAGCGATGCGTCATTTCGAGAATCTTCATCAGGCCGATGTCCCAATCCAAGTCAGTGACATAATAAGGATCATCGGCAGGTTGAAAATGGGGAGCAGGATCAGCCAGCCAGCCGCCGGAACGAATGGCATCATAGAAGCCGGTGGCCATGAGATAATAGCCTGTGGGACTGGGATGCAAGTGATCGACCAGCAGGTTGTTGCCGAGCAACCCCTGCGGCGAACGCTGCGCCAGGCGGGAGTCGAGATCGACAAAGCGGCTGCCGTGCTGCTGCGCGAGCGCCGCGATGAGGTGATTGACCTCCTCGCTGGCGCGAAAGCGAATGAGATCGCGGTCTTTCGCGCCGGTGAAGAAATGCCGCGCCGCAGTGGAATCACCCCGGCCGGCGCTGGCGAGGCCGCGTTTGTACCAAAGCACCGCCGCGCTGGAATCCAGCAGCCACGCGGTGCGATAGGCGTTCTCACTTTCCACAAGCAAGCGAAGCTGCCGCAGGCTGTCACCGGCCGCGATGGCCTGCTCATAAACCGCGCGGCTGGCCGGCGGCAAATCCGGCGGCGCACTGGCAAAGGGCGGCAGGTCACGCAGGTTCGAGAACAGATTGCTGAGCAGCACCGGCACCCCGCGGCGCGCGCATTCCCGCAGAATCAAATCAAGATTATCCCGGAAATTCGTCAGCGTGCGCTGGTATTTGGGCGAGCCGAGGAGAATGGCCTGATCGCCAATGACATCGGCCATCAACGAGGGTTTGCGGGCGTCTTGGTTCGGCGCGGGCCGGAGCCACAAAATCAGGCGCCGCAGCATTTGCACCAAATGCAGCTTCTGCAGCTTGAGATAGGCGCGGATCAACTTGCCGTTCTGCCCCAGCGAAACCGTGGAGGCGCTGCCATAGGCGCCGTAGAATTCATTGTGCCCCATGTAGATGATGATCAAATCAGGCTGGTGCGCCAGAATCTCGGGCAGCAGATCGACAACCGTGAAACTGTTGACCGCGGAGATGCCGGCGTTGATCACTTCGAAGCGGCGCTGGGGATAGGTCTGCGCCAGCAAATAGCGGAGCTGCACCGGGAAGGGAACCTGGCAATCAAAGGGAAAACCGGCGGTGGTGGAGCCGCCCACGCAGAAGATGCGAAAAACTTCCGGGCCTTTGTGCTTGACGAAAAGATCCGGCTGCATGCCCGGCACGGTCACGCGGGCGGGATCGAAATAACGCTTCGCCACCCACTGGTTGAGTTGATAGTGGGGCTTGCCGGCTTTGGTGGTTGCGCGGACGAACGCCTCGGGCGCGAAGACGCCAAACAGCCGCAGCCCTCCTTCCGCCAGCGCGAGCAGCACGGCCGGCATGAGAATCAGCGCTGCCGCGAAGAGCCGCTTTTGCAGTGCGCTGGGCTGGGGCGCGGGTTTGAGGGCAGCCGGTTTGCGCCGAGGTGCTCGTTTCGCCATGGACTCCTTGAGGTGAGATCGCTATGGTTAGTATTACAACGTTAGGTCGAATTCTGTCGCACAGACAAATAGCCCCAAGGGGCGAAATGTTGAAGCGAAGGGCAACGCCCGGGAAAACCGGTATTCATGAGATATCACCAAGCCCCGACCGGGGCGCCATGGAACCACGCCAGGAATGCCGCCGCTGCTGGGCTAAATGCGACAAACTCGATCAGTTTCCAGGGCGCTGCCCGTGGGCTGTTACATGCGCCCGCGTTGGGGTCAAGCCGGCCTTCTGAAGAAGACGGTGTGTACTGAACGTTGTCGTATTGGTCCACCGCATCCTCATTCGCGGCCAAGCAGTAAGAATTCTCGCCACGAAGAAAACGAAGTGAACCGAGACGGTGAGGCTCTACGCCAGATTGCAGACAAGCTGAAATCTGATGCCCTGCGGGCCGCTATGAACCGGTCAGATTTGGAACAGCACGAAGGCGCAACGACACCGAGACAAGCTTGACGGCATGACTGCCATTTTTTTCGTGCCTCGGTGCCTTGGTGATCAAAAATTCTTCAGCATCTCATCCTGAGCTAGAAATGCCAACCGCCGGGGCTTTGGCTTATGGCTGCCGCCCGAGCGCGCTGCGCTACTTTGCGATGATCAACTTTCTCACCGCCACGTGCGCGCCGGCCTGCAATCGGCAGAAGTAAACGCCGCTGGCCAGGCCCGTGGCGTGCCAGCGCAACGCATGCGCACCGGCAGGCATCTCCCCTTCCCAAAGCTCGGCCACTTCGCGGCCGTCCGCCGCAAAAATCGTAAGCGCAACACGGCTGCGCACGGGCAGTTGAAAGCTGATGGTCGTCGCGGGGTTGAAGGGATTCGGATAGTTCTGCGCCAGCGTGAAATTTTGTGGCGCGCTGGCCGGCGGTTCTTTCACCGCCACTGCCTGGCCCGGCAGGTTGGCATCCATCCACAAAATGCGCAGATTCACCCACTGCTTGAGATACTCCACTTCCTCGCGATAATTCTGCCCGATGTAGGCGTTGGGCCAGACATAAACGCCCAGAATGGGCCAGCGCTCGAAATTGCGCTTTTGGGATTCCTCCAGAAGTTGCGCGGTGGAATCGATGAAGGCGTGAATGCGCTGCACGTCGAACACGGTTTTGCGCAGATTTTGCCAGCGGCTGGCGAGCAGGCGCGTAAATGTCGAGTCCTGCAGCAGGCGCGGCCACCAAAACGGGATTTGAAAGCCGTCAGATTCCACGCGAAAGTCAACCTGCCAGCCGTAAATCTTGGCGCCATTGTAGTAGTCGGCATTGCCGAAGGCCAGATCATAATCCCATGCCGGGCCCATGGTCAGCCGGCCGTGCTTGCTGTCGCGATCCTTGTGCATGAACGCGCTCAAGCGATAGCCGTCAACGTTGCGCGAAACTTCGTTGACCAGGAAATAATCGACGGCCGCAGCGGGATCGAGAAACTTCGCATAGCCGTTTTGCGGATGGGCAAAGTCCGGCCCGGCCATCAAACTCTCGAAGCGGTACACGAAATTCTGAATGTAGGTTTTCTGCGCCGGCACGATGTCATCTTGATCGGGATAGTCGTACTGGTAATAGATGCGGTGCGGCGAGCCGGGATAGGGCAAAAAGGAGGAGTACCAGCCTTGCGTATCCGAGCCTTCCCACTTGTCGATTTTGATGAGGTAGCCCCCGGTCAGCGCGTCGCCCGAGGCATCCGCGGGCTCGAGTTTGGAGATGTTGACACGGCTCTTGTCGCGTTTGATTTTCTCCATGAAAATGTAAAGGCCGCGGTAGTCACCATTCAACACAACCTCGCAGAAGCGCGTGCGGCTGGCGTAGCGGCCCAGTTGATTGGCGAGGTGATAGGCCAGCATGTTGCGCATGAGCGTTTTGTCGGAGTAGGAGGCGGACAATACCCAGTCGCTCTCCGCCGGCATGCCCATGAGCGCAACATCGACATCATTTCCCAGCGCGTCCCAGGTTTCGAAACCGTACTGCTTCTTGGGAAACATCTGCGAGCTGGAGCCGCGGATTTCGATGCCGATCTTGCCGTTGTAGTGATTGAACGGATCAGAGAGATTGTTACGCACGCCCGGGCCGTTATCGATGATGCCCATGTCGGCCATGATTTTGGGCTCGTCAACGATTTCCCGGCCGTGCGTATCGATCACCACGATCGGCAGATTCGAGGAGGTGAATTCAACTTTTTGGGATTGCGCTTGAGCGTCAAACGACGGCAACCAGGCGGCAAGGCACAACCAGGCCAGGGCGGCGAACCGGCAGGCGGCGTGCGTCACACCAAGACATTTCTTCATCATAAGAATCCTCACTATCCAGGGCGTGTCTGCCCTCATTTCAAATAGGTAATTTTGCGGGCTGCAACCGTCCGGCCCTCCACCTGCACGCGCACGAAGTAGATGCCGGCCGGCCATTTTGCGGCCGCCAACCGCAACGTGTGCATGCCGGCGGTACGAAACTCACGCAACACTTCCTGCACGACACGCCCCTGCACATCAACCACCGTGATCGCGACGCGACCGGGCTTGGTGAGCGCATACGCGATTTGGGTGGCGGAATTGAATGGATTGGGAAAAACCTCGAATTGAAAACTTTCGGGCGGCGCGGTTGCATGAGTTACCGCGTTCGTCACTGCGGTGATCATCAAGCCGTTGAGCAGCGTCCTGCCGGTTTCCGGTTTGAAATAGAGATCGAGCATGCCATCGGTGACGCTGAGATTGGCAATGGTCTTTTCCAATGCCCGGTTTTTGCCGGCCTGCGCGAACGGATCGACATGCTCCAGTACCTTTTGGCCTTCCGCCCAAACCTCGAAAACGCGCCGGCCTGCTGCCTCCCACACCGTCTCCGCCAGCATGAGAGTGACCTGGTAATTGCCGGGCGCCAGCCGCACTTGATAGAACGTCAAACCTTCTCGGCCGGAGAGAAAAACCTCCGGATGCGCGGTTCCGGAAATCTGCGTACCGGCGGGCGCCGCAATGGCTGCGCCGCCAACCGCGCCGTATTCGAGCCGGCCCTGCCACACTTGATCCGGCAGGAAGCCCTCCTGCCCTTCCCCACCAACATTGAGGTTGAGCGGCAGCGCTGGCGCCACTGTCACGTTGGTGTATTGCAGGCTCATGCGATTGGCGCCGGGTGAGCGATCTTTCACGCCGTTGACGACCAAGACATAGGTAAGTCCGGGATCCAATCCCGCCGTCACCAATTCCACCGTTCGATTGTCGGGCAGCAACCGCGCGGCAGTTACCGTGACGCCCGGAATGTTGTAACTGGCCAGGGCCTCGGCACTGGCCGGTTCGACTTCTTCGGAGAAGTAAACGTGAAAGCGATGCGCAAAGGCTCTTGCCCACGCCAGATAAGGCGGCTCCACATCGCGCGCAATGATCGCTCGGCCAGAGTAGCCGGTTTGCGCGCTGCTGGTCAGACAGAGAATCAGATAGCCGTCCTGAAAAACGGCATTTTCGGGAATGAAGTTGGAATTGTTGCCGTCCCACGTGTGCGTGGCCTTGCTCCAGCGGTTTTGATCCCACGCGGCAAAATCATCCGCCCACTGCAGGGTGAAATTATCTCCCTGGCCGGGCGTGTAGGCGTAGTACTTGACCCAGTCGTAATAAGCAAACACCGGCAGCACCGCGGGATTGAGCGCGCCCGCCCAGTCGACCGAAGCCGGCGGCCAGATATTCATCATGATCTTTTGCGGTCGCGTGAGCGTGGCGAGGTGCGCCTCGGTTTGGCGGTGAACTTCATGGCCGTCGATGAACCAGGCGACATAGTCCGGCGTCCATTCGATGGCATAAACGTGAAAAGCGGTATGCGGGTTGAAGGGTGTCACGCTGGTAAAGACGTGATTGACCTGGCCGGGCGTGATGGTGTTGAACTGCGCCTGGTTTTGATAGCGGCCGAGAATTTCGAGGTCGATCTCATTCCAATTGGCAACCGGATTCGAGCTGCCGTCATGATAGGTGAAGAACGAGGCCAGCAAACCGCTGCCGGCCGCGGATTTCATGCGCACTTCGCAGCGGCCGTAGGTGACAGCGGTGCGCGTGCGCAGTTCGGCGCCGCGATAGGCCTTGAGCTGTGCCGGCGCGGTCGTCGCCCACAGCAAAACGGCCAGCAGGAAAAGTATGCCGATCGGTTTCTTCATGCACGCCTCATCCGGAGAAATAAAGCCAGACGGTCGCGACCGCCAGCGCGAGCACGATCGAGAGCTGCACGTCCAGGCGGCGCCGCGCCGGATTTTCCTGCGGCCCGCGATAGGTGGAGTAGGTCACATCGGCAAGCTGGGCCTCGGAATGCGCCGGTGCGGTCAGGCTCACCGCTACCAGAATGGCGGAACACACGATGAACAGGAACACGGCGAAATGCAGGAAGTTCAGCTCGGCGAAACGCTGCAGCACACCGGTGAGCGCGTGTTTGTTGATCTCCGCGACCAGCCGGCCGAGGCCCAAGACCAGGCCGGTGAGCAATGCCGCCATCGCACCGCGGCTATTCAGGCGCTTGCAGAAGACGCCCAGCAGAAACACCGCGGCAATCGGCGGTGAGACGTAGGCCTGCACGCTCTGCAGGTATTGATACAATTGGCCGGAGATCGACTTGATGAAGGGAATCCATGACAGGCCCAATATCACCAAAATGGCGGTGGCCACCCGGCCGACCAGAACCAATTGCCTTTCCGAGGTGTGGGGATTGAGCTTTCTGTAAATGTCCCAGGTGATGAGCGTGGAGCAGGAATTGAACACCGAGGCCAGCGAGCTCATCAAGGCAGCCAGCAAGCCCGCCACCACCAGGCCGCGCAGACCGGCGGGCAGAAACGCGGCCACCAAAGCCGGCAGGGCATGATCAGGCTTGGGCAGGACGAGGCGGCCGGTTTGCACCAGGCAATAGGCGGCAATGCCGGGCATGACGAAGATGAACACCGGCAGGATTTTCAAATAGCCGCCGAAGATCGCGCCGCGCCGCGCCTGGCATTGATCCCGGGCTGACAACACGCGCTGCACGATGAGCTGGTCCGTGCACCAATACCACACGCCCAAAATCGGTGCGCCAAACAGAATGCCGGTCCACGGAAAGTTGGGATCGGTCACCGGCTGCCACATGTTGAAGAAGCTGCTGCCCGCGATTTCCTGCATCGCGCCCCAGCCGCCCACCGCCACCAGGCCGGTCACGGTCACCACCACCGCGCCAAAGATCATGATGAACATCTGCATCAATTCGGTGTAGACCACGGCGCGCAGTCCGCCGCAAACAGTGTAGAGGCCGGTGGCCGACACCACGATCAGCGCGCCCGTCCAGAAATCGATTCCCATCAACGATTCGAACACGATGCCGCCGGCCGCAATCGTCACCGAGATTTTGGTCAACACATACGCCATGATGGAAATCCACGACAGATAGATGCGGGCCGCCGGCGAATAGCGCCGCTCCAGAAACTCCGGCATGGTGTAGACCTGGGTTTTCATATAGAACGGCACAAAGACCCAAGCCAGGATCAGCAGAATGAGCGAAGCGAGAATCTCGAACTGCGCGACTGCCACGCCGCTGGCCGCACCCGTGCCGGCCAGTCCCACCAGATGTTCCGAACCGATGTTCGAAGCAAACAGCGAAGCGCCAATCACGAACCAGCCGACATTGCGCCCCGCGAGAAAGTATCCCACCGCACTGTCAACCGCGGTCCGGCTGCGTGCGGTCGACCACCACGCAATCCAAAAGAGGACGCCGAAGTAGAGCCCAATCACTACATAGTCGAGCCCAACAAGTTGATTCTCCACTTCATGCTCCCGCTTGATAAAGACCTCAATAAAGCCTCAGAATTGGGAACAACTCGGTTGCATGTCGGGAGAATTATCAAGAATGGTGCCACTGCCGCCGTCAGTTTATCCGCTTGTAAATGTTGAAGCGCAATGCTCAGTTTTCAACGCAGGTTATCAATTCGATAATCCTGCCTTATCTTCATGATAACAGCCGGCCGCGCCGGAGTGCTGCCGCTTTGCGGTCTCCCTCTTCGCAGTCCCGGCGCCATTGCGTTGCCTTGTGCCGCCTGCACGAAGTGCGGCACCATCTGCGTGCGCGCATGCGCTGAAATTTGCGCAACTCCCGCAACGTGCACAAACCGCAACTCCACGAGAATCGACAATGGACAGCATCAACCCGGTTTTGTCACTCTGCAGAAGTCGTTTCAAACAGAGGCTATGAGGTCAAAGCCTTTGGGAATGCTGTGCTGCGTTTGAAACGTTAATCACGGGAGCGCGCCGCAATGCGGCGCGGCTCTATTTGATGCCCAAACGCTTGCACATGCGGTGATAATTGGGCGGCGCAATTCCCAACAGCCGTGCCGCCTCGGCGTCCGAGCCGGCATGGTCGCGCACAAAACGAAAATATCTTGCCTGCACCTGCTTCTCCATTTCCCGCCAGGGCAGGACCTGCTTGCCATCCCACCGGCCCCAGTGGGAAAATTCCGCCGGCGCCGTTGCCTGTGGTTGAATCCCCAACGCCGCGTTGACTTGCGCAACGGCAATGGGATCCGCGTGGGCAAGCAACAGCCGTTGCACCACGTTTTGCAGCTCGCGCACATTGCCCGGCCAGTCATACTTGACCAGCGCCGACAGCGCCTCCTCGGCCAGGCGCGGCGGCATCTGGTTCATTTCCGCGCTGAAGAGATCCATGAAATGATTGATGAGCAGCGGAATGTCTTCGCGCCGCTGTGCCAGCGCCGGCACGCTGATGGTGACGACGTTCAAGCGGTAGTAGAGATCTTCGCGGAAACGTTTGGCTTCCACCTCCTTTTCCAAATCCTTGTTGGTGGCGGCGATGATGCGCACATCGACGGCGATGGTGCCGGTGCGGCCAATCTTGTCGATTTCGCCTTCTTGAATGACGCGCAGCAGCTTGGCTTGCGCGGGCAGCGGCAGTTCGGTGATTTCATCGAGGAACACCGTGCCGCCGTCGGCCACTTCGAACAATCCCTTCTTGGTGGCATGGGCGCCGGTAAACGCGCCCTTCTCGAAGCCGAACAACTCACTCTCGATGAGATGATCCGGCAGGCTGCCGCAATTGATCGGCACAAAATTCTCGAACTGCCGGCGGCTGTTGTAGTGCAGATTCATCGCCACCAGCTCTTTGCCCGTGCCGGAGGGACCGCGCACCATGACGTTGGCGTTGTTGCCGGCAAACTTGGCGATCAACTCGCGCAGTTGGCGCATGGCCGCCGATTCACCGATGATGCGCTTGCGCCGCAGCAGGTCCAGCACCGTCTTTTGCAGGCGTTGGGCCGAGCGTTGCTGCTCCTGCAGCAGCCGCCTGCGTTCGAAGGCATTGATGATGTTGAGCACGAAATCGGTGGGCTGGTAGATATAAGCTTCGATATCGCCGGGGTATTTGGTGCAATACCAAATCGCGCCCGCCTCCTGCAGCCGGTGGGCAAACTCGAAGTCGGTGACGTTGATCGTCATCTTGGTGACGATGATGACCTGCAGCGTGGCATCGATTTCTTTGATGCGCCGGATCAAACTCTCGCCGATGATCGCGCCCGGGATCTGAAAATCCATGATCACCACGTCATATTTGCCGTTATCCCGCTGCAACAGCGTCAGGGCTTCCTGGCCGTCGGCGACCACGTCGCGAATGTGAATGCGCTCGGCGAAGGGACGCAGCGTGTTGCGCACGCGCCGTGCGTCGAATTCCTCGTCTTCGATGAGCAGCAGGTTGATGACGTCGCTCGTTTTCATGCTGATGGTTTCCTCCGTGCCCCCGCCGCGGCCGGCGGGCCCGGCCTCAGGCCGGCGGGATCAAGATGGTGAACTGGCAGCCGCCGCCGGGCAGATTCTCGACGTCCAAATCCCAGCCGCACCGCTGTTTCGAGATTTCGTAAGCCAGATAACAGCCATAGCCCGAATGCGGGCCGTCGCCTTTGGTGGAGATATTCTCCAAGAACAGACGCTTGATGCCGTGCTCGTTGGTTTCCAACAGCTCGGGCAAAATGGCCTTGCCGTCATTGGCGATGACGACGCGCGACACGCCCGCGACCGGATCGCAGTGGGTGCGCACCGTGATGGTGACGCCGCCTGCGCCGCTGTGATCCAGCGCATTCTGCAACAGCGGCTCGAAAATCTCCCACACGACGAACTCATTCACCTGCACCGGCGGCAGCGCGTCATCCAGATCCATGTCGAACTTGAACTCCTCCGACTGCCGGGTCACGCGCAGGCAAATGTGCTCAACGATGAAGCGCAGCACCTCATTCAAGTTGGTTTGGAAAATCGGGCCGCGGATCGCCAGCACCGGCGGCTCATACCACTTCATATCATAGATCACGCGCGACATGTAGTTGGCGTATTTGGTGACGCGATACTTGACTTCCTCGATGTTGGCGGCCGCAAGCATGCGCACGTCTTCCTTGATGAAGCCCATCACCTTTTCGGCTTTGTGATGGGTGTGGTAGATGCGCTTGGCGAACTGCGCTTCCTTTTGATAATGAATCCGCTCCTTGAGCTGCTCCTCCCTTTCCTTGAACAGCAGTTGCTGGGCCTCGTCGCGTTCCTGCACGGAATAGGAGGAAACGAAAAACAGCGCCAGCATACCGAACAGGATCATGCCCATGAACACCATGCCGGACTGATTGAAGCTGGTGATGATCTCGCGGGTGACGAATCCGAAGTCCGGCGCATTTTTGATGTAAACCGCGCCGGCAAACTCACCCTTGGGGACGAAGGGCACGAACACGTGAAAGGTCTGCTTGCCTTCGAGCAGATTGTAGACCTGCTCGGTGGACTGGAGCTGGCTGCGTACCTGGCCGTAGAGGCGAGTGGCCTCGGTGTGCGGCATGTCGGAGGGCGGCAGGTCGGTCAGATTCTCGAAGAAGAAACGGTAGAGTACCGCCCCGTTGTCGATGGCGAACACGCGCTCGCCCTGCGACACCAGCACGCAGGCTTCTTCAACGTGCTGCAACAGCAACTGCTGGCTGAAAATGATGTCGAACGCCTGAATCAGTTTGCGGCGGTCGGCGGCGCTCTGGCGGTGCGCCGGCGACGTCGTCTCCAGTAGCAGTTCCAGCGAAGTCGCGGCCAAATTCGCGAAGCGTTCGGCGGAATCGCGTTGATACCATTCCTGGGCGCGCACCAGGAAATCCTTCACTGAATCCTTCTGCACGAAGGAAACCAGCACTTGCGACGCCACCATGATCGTGAACAGCACCAGCACGTGTTTCAATTCAAAATGGTAGCGGCGCAGCTTGGCGACGAGGCGATCTTGCGGAGAATTCATGGTCAGTTGATCAACACTTTTTGCGAGCGAATCATGGCTTCCGCGCCGGCGAGCGCGGCGGGGACGGAGATTTCCTGTTTGATGGCCTGATGGGCAAAAAAGGAGAGAATATCCGAAATCTTGGTGTACTCCACCAACGCCGGGCGGTGCACACCGGTGGCGAGAAGCTGGCGGTAGTACAGCAAATCAGGATGCTGGCGGCAAAACGCCGAATCTTCGTAAACGGACTTGATGGCAGGCAAGTAACCCATCTTTTCATAGACGGCGCGCTGCATCTCTTTGCTGGTGGCAAACTTGATGAACTTGATCGCCGCGGCCTTTTTGTTCGAATCGCGCGCGATCATGAGATTCCAGCCGCCGAAGACGGCCGTGGGCTGTGAGCCGGCAAAATGCGGCAGCGCCGCGAATGAAATGGACTTGATCTTCTCGCCATACCGGCTTTCATAGTCGCGCAAATTGCCCGGCCAGCCGCGAAAGAAAATCGCATCCTGGGCCAGGGCGTGCTCATAGACATCGCCTTCCTTGTAATTCGTCACCGCCGGCGGGGTCATGCCGTATTTGCCCACCAAATCGACGAGCAACTGCAGCGCGCGCCGCGCCGCGGGTGTGTTGACCCGCAGCGAATCCCCCGTAATCAAAGCCGGGCTTTGATGCCCGATATTCTCCACAAAGGAACAAATCAGGCCTTCGTAACTGTCCGCCGGAAACAGGTAGAATGCCGGGGGGCGCGGCAGGAAACGCCGGCTGAGCTGAATGAAGTCTCCCCACGTCATCGCCGCCTTGAGCTTGCGCTCCACCTCGGCGAAATCCGGCAACGCTTGCAGCAGATCACGGCGGTAATACAGGATGCCGATGTCAAAATAAAACGGCACGCCCACCAATTCCCCGCCGGAATAACACGAGCTGATGGCCTGCGGCAGAAAGGCCTGCTGTTCCATTGGGGAGAAATAGCCGGTCAGCGGCTCGGCCCATTTGACGAAACGCGGCGTCCACACCAAATCCACCGCAAAGATGTCGATGCGCGAGCTTTTGCTGCGCAGCGCACGGGTGAGAAGCTGTTTGCGCTCGTTGGTGCTGAATTTGGTGAAGGGAAGATTGACCGGCACGACCTGCAGGCTGCCGCGGTACTGCGCGTTGAAACGGTCAATGATGGTTTGTTGCGCCGCCGAGAGGTTGTCGGCAAAGTAGAGGGTCGTGACCTTGGTGTCTTCTTCCTCTTCCGGGCCGGTGGGGGTGAATACCACGATTACAATGGCCAGGGCGGCAATCAGGAGGGACACGATCAACAAACTGGTTCTGGAAAAGAGACGGCTGAACATGTTTCACCTGTGCTTTGGCCGCATCTCGTTCCGGTCGTTCCGCTAACCCGGTTCGCGGTTGGAGAGCGTAGGAAACCGAATCTCTGCGCCGCGGGCTCGACCGTTAGGCGCCTCCGGAGGGGACAAACGTCATCAAGAGCCTGGCAGGGAACCGTGGCCGCGGGGCGTTTTTACTCGAGCGTGGCGTGCGAAGTCGAAAGGCAGGGAAAGCGACAGAGGGGAACAACCCGGCGCGCATGACCATACTCATCGGATTCCGCCAGCACTACAGGAAGTTGCTGCGAACAATCATTCGTCAATCACGCAGCGATAATGCGAAACCGTCGTGAATTTGTCAAGCTGGATTTTGGCAGGGGCAGGGAACGGCGCCGGGTTTGCCGGCGCCGTTGCTGGCAGGAGGGTGAAGGATTGGGCGTCAACTCTTCATTTTGCCACGACGACGTTCTCGGCGCGCGGCTGTAGCAGCTTCGCCACCAAGCCCGTCCACCCGGTTTGATGCGAAGCGCCGACCCCGCGGCCGTTGTCGCCATGAAAGTATTCGTGAAACAGCACGTAATCGCGGAAGTGCGGGTCGTTCTGAATCTTCTCATGATAATTGAGCACCGGACGCCGGCCGGTTTCATCGCGCAAAAAGATGCGCGTCAGGCGGTGGGACAGCTCGTTGGCCACTTCGTTGATCGTGCGGAAGCGGCCGGAGCCGGTCGGGCATTCGATTTTGAAATCATCGCCGTAGTAGTGATGAAACTTCTGCAGCGACTCGATGATGAGATAATTCACCGGCATCCAGATCGGGCCGCGCCAGTTCGAGTTGCCGCCGAACAAGCCGGAATCGGATTCCGCGGGCTGATACTTCACCGTGAAGGCATGGCCGTTGGCCTGAAAAACGTAAGGGTGATCCTCGTGAAACCGTGACAAGGCCCGCACGCCGTAATCCGCCAGAAACTCGGTCTCGTCCAGCATGCGTTTGAGCAGGCGCTTCATGCGATGGCCGCGCAGCAACGAAAGCAAGCGCCGCTCGCCCGAACCCGGCTCATGCCAGCGCGACACCAGACTCGCCAAATCGGGACGGTAATTGAGAAACCATTCCAGGCGTTGCTTGAACTCGGGCACCTGGTCGAGCAGCTCCGGCTCCAGCGTTTCCACGGCAAACAGGGGGATCAAACCCACCATCGAGCGGACTTTCAACGGCACATGGGCATCGTTGGGCAAATGCAGCACATCGTAGAAGAACTCATCTTCCTGATCCCACAAGTCGATGCCATCGCCGCCGATGTTCGCCATGGCGCCAGCGATGTAGAGAAAATGCTCGAAGAATTTGGTCGCCATGTCTTCGTAGACGTGATTGTGCTGCGCCAACTCCAGCGCGATGCGCATCAGGTTGAGCGAATACATCGCCATCCAGCTCGTGCCATCTGCTTGCTCGAGGTGGCCGCCGGTGGGCAGCATGGCACTGCGGTCGAACACGCCGATGTTATCCAGGCCAAGAAAGCCGCCTTGAAATATGTTGTGCCCTTCTGCGTCCTTGCGATTCACCCACCAGGTGAAATTGAGCAGCAGTTTTTGAAAAACACGTTCGAGGAACGCGAGATCGCCCTTGCCGCCGTTGCGCTTGCGGTCGATCTG
The DNA here is from genome assembly GCA_023150945.1 of bacterium. Taxonomy (NCBI): domain Bacteria; species bacterium. Next base: position 197,043 of record JAKLJX010000009.1, read on the forward strand.
AAAGACACGCCACGTTGCCCAGGCATGCACCGGCGGATTGACGTCACCAAATGCCCATTCATACGCCGGCAGTTGGCCGTTGGGATGCATGTACCACTCGCGCGTCAGCAGCACCAACTGCGCCTTGGCAAAATCCGCGTCGATCATCGCCAGCGGAATGCAGTGGAACGCCAGATCCCAAGCGGCGTACCACGGATACTCCCACTTGTCCGGCATCGAAATGATATCGGCATTGTTGAGATGCAGCCATTCGTGATTGCGGCCGTGCTTGCGGCCTTCCGGCGGCGGCGGTTGTCCCGAATCGCCGTTCAACCATCGCGGAATGTCGAAGTAATAGAACTGCTTTGACCACAACATGCCGGCAAACGCCTGGCGCTGCACGTTCTTGGCGTCTGCCTCTTTGATGGGCGCCTGAATCTCCGCGTAGAACTCGTCGGCTTCTTTCTGGCGTTGGGCAAAGGTCTGTTCAAAATCAGCGAACGCCTGATCCGCCGTGATCGAGAGGTTCGTCAAACGCAGGCGCAGCGTTGCGGACTTGCCGGCGGGAATTTCGCGGCGATAATGCGCCGCCGCCTTCGTGCCGGTTTGCGCCGGATTCACCGCCGCCAGGTCGCCATGCACGACGTACTCGTTGAGGCCATCTTTGAAATAGCCGCGGCCTTCGACGTTATACAAGCGCTTGACGTTCGTCTCATTTTCACAGAACAAGAATCTCGGGTCACCTTCGCACAGCAGCCACCTCTTGCCGAGATCGCTTTGATTGATTTCAATGCCGCCGCGCGCGGTAACGCCCAGGCTCGGCTTGTGGCCGTTCACGCCCCACGCCCAGGTGTTGCGCAGCCACACCGTCGGCAGCAGATGCAGGGTTGCTGCTTCCGGTCCGCGATTGTGTGCCGTGATCCGAATCAAAATATCATCCGGCGCGGCTTTGGCGTATTCGATGAACACGTCGAAATAGCGATCGTCATTGAAAATGCCGGTATCGATCAATTCAAACTCCGGCGCGCCCTTGCCGCGGCGGCGATTTTCTTCGACCAGCCAGCCGTAGGGAAACTCGGCGTGCGGATATTTGTACAGCATCTTCATGTAGGAATGCGTCGGCGTGCTGTCGAGATAGTAGTAATGCTCCTTCACGTCCTCGCCGTGGTTACCCTCGTTGCCGGTGAGACCGAAAAGGCGTTCTTTCAAAATCGGATCGCGGCCGTTCCACAAGGCCAGTGCAAAGCACAACAATTGGCGCTCATCACAAATGCCGGCAAGGCCTTCTTCACCCCAGCGAAAGGCCTTGCAGCGCGCCGCTTCGTGCGAGACATATTCCCACGCGTTGCCATACGGACTGTAATCTTCGCGCACCGTGCCCCATTGCCGTTCGGTGACATACGGCCCCCACTTCTTCCACGCGGCTTTTTGCGAGCGGGCTTCGGCGAGACGTTCTTTCTCCGCGTTCATAGAGTCTCCCTCACTTGAAAAGGTGTTCCTGTAACTTCCTGGCTGTTGCATCAAAGCTCGAAGGCTTCGTGCGACTCGAAATTTCATGAACCTCAGCCCAGCCGAGGTTGGAACATTCTGGGGCGGGCACCAAACAGATTATCTCTCCACCAATCGCAGCGCGTGGCCGTCGGGATCACGCACAAGGCCGCCTTTCCGGAAGCCCAACTCAGCCGCAGGCATCGTCACAGTCGCAGCCGGCGAAACGAAGCGTGCGCCACTCTGGCGCAGGCGCTGCAGCATGGCGTCGGCATTCGCGACCACCAGCGTCGTCTGCCAATGAATCAAATCGTTGGCGCGAATGTCCAATGGTGTGGGGCGGCCGTCACGTGGGGCAAGATATTCGAGAAACTCAATGCCCGGTCCGGTCGCGGCGCGCAGGCCGCTGATGCGCAAACGCGCGCCAAACACATTATTGAGATGTTCCTGTTCCGTGCCGTAGTTTTCACTCTCGCCCGCCACCTGCAGACCCAGCAAATCACGATAGAATTTCTGACTCTCTTCCGTATTCGAAACAACGATCGCGGTATGATCAATTCCCAGAAATAGCCTGCCATTGGCCCCTTGCCCCTTGCTTTGCCACTTGGGATCGCCCTTTCCCGGCGGGAAATAGATGATCTCCAAATGATGGCCGTCGGGATCGCGAAAATAGAACGCCCGAATGCCGGCGGCGGCTTGGTTCCAATCCGGAATGCGCTGGGGGCCGGTGGAAGCATGCTGCACGTGGTGTCGCCGCAGATGCGCATAGGCCTTGTCCATGTCGCTCACGACGATGGCAATGTGTTGAAACCAGTGATCATTGCTGCGCATATCCACCGGCACCGGCCGGCCCTCGGGCGCGAGATAATCGGTCAGCTCGATGAATTCCTCACCGAGCTGCAAACGGGCAACGCGCTGGCGCAGGCCAAACACACCCTGCAGATGTTCGTAAGCCTCGCCGGCCACTTCAACCTCAGACACCTTTCTAAAGGGCAAAACGCTGGTGTAAAAATCAAGGGCGCGATCCAGTTCTGAGACGGTCAGCCCGATCGCCTCGACTGCGTTGACAGCCTCTTGACTGAAGGAGAATCGCGACGGTGCCAGCCAGGCGATCACCAAGAAGCTGAGCAACAAACGGATCTTCGTGTGTTGGCTTTGTGACTTCATGCTATAGGCATCCTTTGCAAGTTTGGCTTAGTCAATTCCATCATCCGCTGGGATGGTTCGCTGAGAAGGCGCGCAGTCCTGAGTTATTGTCCGCAGATCCACGCAGACTACGCAGAGGCAGCCAATCTGCGAAATTCTGCGCCCTCTGCGGATCGGATCCCTTGCTTGTCGATCTCCTGCACAGCACCGGCAGCAACTTCAGCGACGCAGCCGATCTGCGAAATTCTGCGCCCTCTGCGGATCGAATCCCTTGCTTGTCGATCTCCTGCACAGCGCTGGCAGCAACTTCAGCGACGCAGCCGATCTGCGAAATTCTGCGCCCTCGGCGGATCGCTTTTGTTCTCAGCTTCGATCTGGCGCAACAACCACCACGCTATTCAAACCGCCAAACCCATCCGGCATTTTTTCGGGATTGGCAGGATCATCGCACCAGCGCTCACCGTCGATCAGAAATTTGTATTGATAGCGGCCGGCTGCCGGCAAAGAATGGGCGGCGCGCCAGAGGCCACCCTCCACCTGTTTGGCGGGGATGCCGGTGCGCCAGCCGTTCCAACTGCCGAAGACTTGCACGCGACGCGCCTGATGATCGTGCAAAACAAAATTCAGCTTCGCGCCCTGCACGTGCGGCGAATGAAAATGGCCGTTGCGCGCGCCGTGCTTTTCACGCAACGCCTGCGCCAGCGCGCGGCCGGCATGCAATGCACCCGCGCCCTGACGCGCGCGCGGCACATTGGCAATTGGCACGGCGGACTCGAGCAAAGCGCTGCGCAACAAGAACGGCACGAGTTTGGGATTGGCTTCCAGCATGCAGGCCGCGACACTGGCGGCCAGCGGCGCGGCGAAGCTGGTGCCATCCACATGCTGATAAAACGGCGTCACCAATTTGCACTCGGCGATGCGGCTTTCACAGTTCCGATCACCGCGGCGGCGGCGCGCAAAAAGCTCCTGCGCTTCCCTTGCGAGCGCCGTCCCCGGCAACACCGGCGCTACCACCCAAATGCTGGGCGCCACCAGTTCCGGCTTGAACGCGCCGCCCAGGGATTCGCCATAATTGCTGTGCCACAACTCGACTTCATCATGATTGAAAGTGTTTTTGTCATCCAGGCCGCCGATGGTCAGCGCAGCGGGCGCGGTGGCGGGCGGCAGCAAGCGGCGCTCGCCATTGTTGCCGGCAGCAGCAACGACAGACACTCCCTCCTGCACCAGCGCCTCGACTTCGGCATCAATGGGATTGTCCTTCAGCGTGCCGATCGGATCAGCGCCGAGCGACAGATTCACCACACGCAGCGCCAGCGCCAGACGATTTTCGCGCAGCCAGCGCAGGGCACGAACGATGCTGTCATTGGTGATCCGGCCGTCGCGATTCATGGTCTGCACCAACACGAGGCTGGCGTCGCTCGCCAGTCCGCGATAGAAGCCCTGACTCAACCAGCCATTGCCGGCGGCAGCCACGCTGGTCATGGTGCCATGCCATTGACCGGCAGCGGCCTCCTGCGCTCCCGGCCAACTCGGCATTTCATTCGCCTTGAAGGAGCGCGCCTGCAACACCGGCTCGCTGGCATCGATCCAGGCGCGAATACGATTCACCGGCTGCACCAAATCCGGGTGCGGATAGAAGGCGCTGTCAACCATCGCCAGCGTAACGTTCCTGCCGGTGAAGCGCGGATCCGCATGCAGACGCAGCGGCGTGGGCAGTGCGCCGAATGCGGCTTCGGCATCCAGCGGCCAGACCGCTTGCAGGCTCTCATGCAACGCCGCTTCGCCTTGGTGCAGCAGTGTGTGCAGCAAATACTGCTGCACACAAGCCGGACACGCGCCGTCAGCCCGGCGCCACTCCGGATGATCCAGACGCAGTTGCGCTTCCACCTCCGGTGCGATCCAGCCTGCCGGCAACAATTGTTCAGCCGGCGTGGGCGATTCGCAGAGCGGACAAAAAGTTGTTGGGACGGTGGTCATGTTCTTGCTCTTGTGACAGCGACGATGACGCGAGTGGGAGAAGGCGTGACCGGGAGACCTGCAGCAACGAGGGCTGATCATCCGTTGCACGACAAATCCGTCGCCCGATCAAATCGCCACCTGACGGCGTATTTCAAATGCGTACGCAGGAATCGCGGTCTTGCCCCACGTGGGGCAGTGTGGCAAACGTGAGTTTATTGGCCTTGACAGCCGCCCGCAAGGAGCGGGAACGACTAACCTGCTCACCTAATTGAAAACCGCTGCAGTGCCCCAACCCTTGGCATTCATTTCAGCCTTGCCAGCAAATGATCTCCCACCCGCAGCGCGTTGGCCATGATGGTCAACGCCGGATTCACCGCGCCACTGGAGGGAAAGAAACTGGCATCGACAACGTAGAGATTGTCGACTTCATGCGCCTTGCAGTGGGGGTCGAGCGCGGAAGTCCGGGGATCATTGCCAAAACGAATCGTGCCGTTTTGATGCGCGACGCCTGCCAGCGGGATGCGTTGTCCCAGGAAGCGCTGCAGCGGAATGATGTGCTCCATGCCCTCGATTTGCCGCAACAGGCTTTTGAGCTTCGCCTGCAGGCGCCGGTGGCCTTCTTCGTTGTTCGGCGTGTACGTCAGCATGATGTTGCCATTACGATCGAGCGTCACGCGATTGTCGGGATCGGGCAGGTCTTCGGAGGTCAGCCAGAAATCGAGCGAGTGCTTTGCCATGAAATCGAGCGTCAAGCCGGGCACAAACGGCGGCGCGCCGGCGGAAAGCGTGGTGCCGTCGAGTTTGCCGACGAAGGAAATGTGCCCCATGGGATAATGCCACTCCGGCGTGCCGAAATAGAAATCGTTCAGCGCCAGCGTTTTCTGAAAAATCGAGGGATTGGGATGCTGCGAAATCGCGAGCACGATGGAGTTGAGATGCCCCATGTAATGGCGTCCCACCACGCCCGAGCCGTTGGCCAAGCCGTGCGGATGTTTGTCGTTCGCCGAGCGCAGCAGCAGCGCGGCGGAATTGATAGCGCCGCAGGAAACCACGACGATATCTGCCGAATACGTTTCGGTTGCGCCGTTGCGCTCAACCTGCACCTGCGTCACCTCCCGTCCCGAGGCGCTGGTCGCGAGGCGGCGGACATGCGCGCCGGTCAACAAGGCGACATTGGCATGCTTGAGCGCCGGATCAACGCACACCACTTGCGCGTCGGCCTTGGCATCGATCAAGCAGGGATGACCGTCACAGGTGTCGCACCGAATGCAGCGGCTGTTCCGCCGATCCTGCTCGTCGAGCAGGATGCCGAGCGGCACGTGAAAAGGCCGGTGGCCAAGCTTGACGAGATCATCATGCAGTTTTTGAATGCGCGGCTCGTGACTCACCTTGGGATGGCGATAGGGCGCGCTGGCCCACGGCTCGGTGGGATCGGCGCCGCGCTCGCCATGCACGTGGTAGAGATGCTCGGCTTTGGTGTAGTACGGCTCCAGCTCATCATAGGAAACCGGCCAGGCCGGCGAGAGGCCGCCGTGATGCTTCAGCTCGCCGAAATCCTCGCGGCGCAAACGGAACAACGCCGCGCCGTAGAATTTGGTGTTGCCGCCGACGTAGTAGTTGGTGTGCGGGTGCAGCGGCTTGCCGTGCTGGTCTTGCCATTCTTCCCTGGTGTTGTATTTCGCCTGCACGTTCACGGCGCGCGTGCTCCAATTATCCTTCTCGCGCGGCACATAATCGCCGCGTTCCAGAATCAGGATTTTCTTGCCGGAGGGCGCAAGCTGATACGCCAGCGTGCCGCCGCCCGCGCCGCTGCCGATAATGATCACGTCATAATGATTGGCACTGGCCATGGTCTTCTCCTGAGGTTGTCGCTTACTTGATGCACTGCCCTTCAGACATTGGTCGAAAACCCAACGGGAAACTTACACCTGCGCGAAACTGTTCACCGGCCCGGCAGCGTTGCGAGACTCGCCGGCTCGGCAACCGTCTGGCCGTTGCGGGCCGGCTGGCCGTCCTCATGTTGGTGCGAAACCGCGGGCGCGCGCAACGTTTCGAATTGCACGAGATCTTTGGAGAAAAACAAATCCAACGTCCAATCCAGCGCCACACGGATTCTTTTCTCCCAGCGCGGCAGCTTGCTCAGATAAATCGTGCGCCACATCCACCAGGCCAGAAAGCCGGAGAAGTTGAATCCGAAAATGCGTGCGACGCCGGTGCGCCGGCCAATGGCCGCCAATTGCCCGATGGTTTTGAAAACGAAAGGACGCTTCCTGCCGCCGCGCACCGCGGCCGTGAGGTTCTGCGCGAGCACCCTGCCCTGCCGGATGGCATGTTGCGCCGTGGGCGGATAGGGCTTGCCCTCGGGATCCGGCACGACTGCGCAATCGCCCAAGGCCCACACCCCGGACCAACCCGGCACCTCCAGGAAAGCATTCACCATTACACGCCCCTTCTCCAGTCGGCACGGCAACTTTGCGAGCAACGGGTGAGGCGAAGTGCCGGCCGTCCACACCAAGATATTCGCCTTGATCAAGGCGCCATCGCTGAGCTCCACGCCGCGGTCCGAAATTCCCTGCACGCGCGTGTTGGTGCGAATTTCGACCTGGCGCTGCCGCAACTTCTCCTGGGCATAGCGGCCGAGTTGCTCGCCCAATTCCGGCAGGATCACCCCGCCGGGATGCACCAGAACCGTGCGGAGGTATTCCTCCTTGAGATGCGGATAAAACGCGACTGCCTCGCGCAGAAAGTCATTCACGCCGGCAATCGTTTCCACTCCCGCAAAGCCGCCACCCGCCACCACCACGGTGAGCAGATGATCGCGCCGGTTCAAGGCGCATTCGAAATCCGATTCCTCGAGATTCTCGATCAAGCGATTGCGCAGATGAATGGCGTCACCCAGCGACTTCATGGTCAGCGCGCGCTCCGCCAGACCGGGCAGGTTGAAGAAGTTGGTAATCGCGCCGAGCGCCAGGACGAGATGGTCGTATTCCAATTCATGATCATGGCCGGACCCGGCGAGGCCGTGAGACACGATCACCCGCTTTTTCACCAGATCGATCGCTTCCACCTCGCCGTCGAAGAAACGCACCCGCTCGAGCAGCTTGCGGATGGGATTCACGATGTGCGTGAGGTCGAGATCGCTGGCAGCGACTTCATGCAGCATGGGCGTGAACAGAAAGAAATTCTCTTTATTGACCAGCGTCACTTCCACGCCGGGATCACGCGCCAGCATTTTGTCCAGATAGCGGGCAGTGTACAGCCCGCCAAAGCCACCGCCGAGAATGACGATGCGAACAGGCTTGACTGAGTTCATAGCATTGCGCGAGTGTTGAGGTTCTTCTGCCAAATTGATTTTGTTGTTTGGTCGTGATGCGCGCACAATCCTTACATCGCTGGCGCAGGCGTGGCGACGCGGCCCATGGCCGGCGCGTTGTAAGGAAATCCGCCGCGCGGCGACAAAGCGGCGAGTCCAACAAAAACGCATGGCCGCAGCGCCGTGCCGATTGCAACCATCCGCTTGCCGGAAGGAATACCATGTTAGCTGCGCTGAAAAAACACTGGCCGGAATATTTGATGGAGGCCGCCGGGCTGGGATTGTTCATGGTTTCGGCTTGCGGTTTTGGGGCGCTGCTGGAGCATCCGGCTTCGCCGGTGCGGCAGGCGATTGACAGCGCGTTCGTGCGGCGCGTGGTGATGGGCCTGGCCATGGGACTGACGGCGATTGCTCTGGTTTATTCACCGTGGGGCAAACAGTCTGGCGCGCATCTCAATCCCTCGTTTACGCTGACGTTTTATCGCCTGGGCAAGCTCAAGGGGCACGATGCGTTCTTTTATATCATAGCCCAGTTCGCTGGCGGGCTGGCGGGCGTGCTGCTCATGTCGCAGGTGTTGGGTATGCGGCTGGCGCATCCGAACGTCAATTATGTCGTCACGGTGCCGGGCACAGCAGGTATCGCGCTCGCATTCGTTGCGGAGAGCCTGATCACCTTCATTTTGATGAGCGTGGTGCTGCTCGTCTCCAACCATGCGCGCTATGCGCCGCGCACAGGCTTGTGCGCCGGCGCGTTGATCGCGGCCTACATCACCTTCGAGGCGCCGTTCTCCGGCATGAGCATGAATCCGGCGCGCACGTTGGGCTCGGCATTGCCCGCGCAGGTTTGGACGGCGTGGTGGATCTACTTCACTGCTCCCCTGCTCGGCATGCTGACGGCGGCGCAAGTGTATTTGATGACAAAAGGCGCGCCGCCGCGGGCGTGCGCCAAGCTGCATCATCAAAACGTGAAACGCTGCATCTTCTGCGGCAAGCCGACCGGATAATGCACGGCACGGTTCGAATGAGCGGTCCCAGCCGCGGCCGGCAGCAGTTTGCAATAGCTTTTCACAAGGACGGGACGACAAAAAGCAAAGGGAGCCACAAAAAGGCCTCTCCTCTTCTGGCTGAATCATCAATCACCGAGATCATCAGTATCTCATCATTCTCACTCATTCATTGGAGGTTTCAAATGCTTCGCAACGTGTTGCGTTCTGTCTGGGCCGCGGCGCTGGTGTTGACGGTGGCGGCGGGGTTTGCCAACGACATGACCAAAAGCTCGCCGTTTGCCGGCGTGAAGGCCAATACCGGCTTTGCCACCGCCAGCAAGGAAGGCGGCAAGCTGGTGTTGACGCTGTCGGATGATTTCGTGGTTCCGGACACGCCGGCGCCGCACTGGCAACTGGTCGATTCCAAGGGCAACGTGTATTTGCTCAACCGCTTGAAGATCAAAGACGACAAATACAACAAGACCCTCGTGGTTCCGGCCTATGTGAAGGACGTTGCCAAGGTGCAAATTTGGTGTGCCTGGGCCGAAGTGCTGTTGGGCGAAGCCTCCTTTGCCAAGCCCGTGATGAAGTAACCTGTCGCTGTCGTTGGCCGGCCGGTTGGTCGAGCGCTTCGCCCGCTGCTGCTTCGATCTGCGTGCGAAACCGGGCCTGCGCTTGATCAACCGGCCGGTTGTTGAACGCGAGCGTCTGGCCGGATTCGGGTTCATCGGTTGCTTCCGGTGATCCGGTCGATGGATCACCGCAAGGCCACGCAACGATTCGACTGCAGTCCAGGCGCCCGTTGAGGCACTTCACCGAATACTTGCAAGGAGGTTCATTCGTGAGAACATTTGTAACAACCGTAGCGGCGCTGCTGGCTGCTTTCCTCGCAACCAGCGGCCAGGCGCAATCAACGCTGCCGAAACAGACGCTGACGCTGGCGGGCGCGAAAAAAGTCATCGCCGCCGCGCTTGCCCAGGCCCGGCAAGTGAATGCGCCCGGTGGTGTGATTGCCGTGGTGGATGACGGCGGCAATCTCATCGCGGTCGAGCGGCTGGACGGCACCTTTGCCGCCGGTGGTCTCATTTCCATTGGCAAAGCGCGCACGGCCGCGATTTTCAAACGCCCGACCAGCGTGTTCGAGAAGATCATTCGCGAAGGCCGCACGCCGATGGTGGCGCTGCATGACTTCACGCCTCTGCAGGGCGGTGTGCCGATTGAAATCGACGGGCAAATCGTCGGTGCGGTGGGCGTGAGCGGTGCCGCCAGCGCGCAACAAGACGAGGAACTTGCGCTTGCCGGCGCGCAGGCATTGAGCCGTAACGCCAATGGCGCGGCAACTTCCGCAGTGACTTTTTTTGACAACGCCAGCGTGGCGGCCGCGTTCGCAAAGGGGCAACCGTTGCTCGAAAACAGCCAATACAAAATTCACGCGAGCCATCGCGACGGCCCCGGCAAAGCCGAAGTGCACGAACACGAAACCGACATCATCTACGTGCTGCAAGGCACGGCCACATTCGTGACCGGCGGCAAAGTCCTCGACGGCCAGGCGCTTTCTCCCGGCGAAATTCGCGGCGCCGGCATCGAAGGTGGTGAAACCCGCAAGCTGGTCAAAGGCGATGTGGTCGTCGTGCCGCAGGGTGTGCCGCACTGGTTCAAAGAAGTCAAGGCACCGTTCAATTACTATGTCGTGAAATCGATCAACTGATCCGTCGTCCTGCGCAGGATGGCAAGTGAAATGAGCCGTCCAACCCAAAGAGTAACGGCACGCCAGAGTGCTTTCACCTTGATTCTGTTATCCACCTCCTTGAGGGTCATTCCGCAGGAATCTTCCCCGGCACTGGAACGATCGTCCTGTTGCGAATTGGGCCCAGTGCTGGAGAGGACTCCTGCAGAATGACAACAAACAGGGTTCGATTTAGCCGAATGGAAAATGCGGCAAGGCGGGACAACTTGGAGAACGAAATGAAAAGTCGAGTATTCATTCTGGCCGTGATGATGATGTTGGGTATCGCGACTCTTGCAGCGATCGCGCAAACCGCCGCTGACACCCCCCCAGGCCCGGCCGAGGCGACGATTGATCTCGCCACTGCCGCGGGCGTGCAGGCCGTCAACGGCGAGTGGCGCTACAGTGACACCGCGATCATCACCGTCGACTTCAAAGGCCCTGGACCGGATAATCAACCCACCGGCGTTCCGGTGAAGACGTATGATTACACACCGCATGCCGGCGCGGCTGACTTCGATGATTCGGCCTGGCCGGTGATCGAGCCGGCAGCTTTGCAGGCGCGTCGCGGAACCGGGAGATTGTGCTTCAATTGGTACCGCATCCGCATCACCGTTCCCGCCCGGGTCGGCGATTTCGATCCGACCGGCGCGACGGTGGTTTTCGAGACCGCGCTGGATGATTACGCCGAAATTTGGGTTGATGGCGAACTATCGCGCGCGTTGGGACAAATGGGCGGCTCGGTGATCAGCGGCTGGAATGCGGCGAATCGCCTCGTCGTTGGCCGCAACGTAAGACCCGGCCAGCAAATTCAACTGGCGATTTTCGGCGCCAACGGCCCCCTTTCGAATCCGCCGACGAATTTTATTTGGATGCGCTACGCCAAACTGGATTTCTACAAAAACGCGGCGCCGGCAGCTCCGCTCGCTTTGACGACGGCGGAGGTGAATGTCGAAATCGTTCGTCTCGATCCGGCGATGGATGCGATTGTCGGCCCGAATCCGAAAGTTTTCAAACTCGCCGAAGGCTTCAAATTTACCGAAGGACCGGTGTGGGTGCGCGAGGGCAAATATCTGCTCTTCAGTGATCCGAACAGCAATATCATTTACAAATACATGCCCGACGGCAACACCGGCAAACTCGAAGTGTTTCGCACACCCAGCGGCTACTCCGGGCCGGACCTTGCCGAATACGGCCAGCCCGGCTCGAATGGCTTGGCGCTCGATCCGCAAGGCCGGCTGACGATTAACGAGCACGGCAATCATCGCGTTTCACGCGTTGAGAAAGACGGTAAAGTGACGGTGCTCGCGGATCGCTACAAAGGTAAACGCCTCAACAGCCCGAATGATCTGGTGTATCGCTCGGACGGCGCGTTGTTCTTTACCGATCCGCCGTTCGGTTTTCCGAAATTCTACCAAGACCCGCGCAAGGAATTGCCCTTCAGCGGCGTTTATTCAATCTACAAAGGTAAACTGCAACTGCTCAGCACGGAATTGAGCGGGCCGAACGGCATCGCGTTTTCGCCGGATGAAAAATATCTTTACGTGGGCAATTGGTATGACGCCAATCTCTACACCAACGGGAAAGCCGATGAGAAAAAGATCGTCGTCATGCGCTTCGAAGTTAATGCCGATGCGACAGTGTCAAATGGCAAAGTTTTCTTTGACATGACCGGCGCCAAAGGTGAAGACGCGATTGACGGCATCAAAGTAGATCAGCAGGGCAATCTCTATGTTTCCGGGCCAGGCGGCCTTTGGGTAATTTCTTCCGCGGGTAAGCATCTCGGCACGATTATCGCGCCGAAGCATCCGCACAATATGGCGTGGGGCGATAATGACCACAAAACACTTTATCTCTGCGCCCGCAGCGGGTTGTATCGCATGCGGCTGAATATTGCGGGCACGGGTGCTTTCAACAATACGGCCTCGATGTCGAGCCGGTGAATCTCAATAACCTCGGAGGTACAATATGAGTCAAGAAACCGCTCATGCAATTGCATTGCTCGGTGCCCGAGTTACCCTCGGCGGAGTCTTCTTCGCGTATGGGGCGCAAAAAGTTTTCGGCTGGTTCGGTGGCTTCGGAATCCGCGGCACTGCCGGTTATTTTCAAAACACGCTGGGTGTTCCGGCGGCACTGGCCTATTTCGGCGTCTTTGCGGAATTAGCCGCCGGCATTCTACTCATCTTTGGCGTCGCGACCGGATTTGCTGCCCTGATCGTCATCCTGCAAATGATGGCGGCAATTTATCTCTCCCATATCAAGGACGGTTTCTTCATGAACTATTTCGGCCAGCTTCCCGCCGGACGCGAAGGCTTCGAGTACAATATCGTTCTCATCGCCATGGCGCTCATACTGTTTTTTGCCGGCGCCGGCCGTTATTCTTTGGACGCGCTGTGGGACTCCGATTTCGTGCGTAAGGCGATTGACTTCTGACAAGGAGAATGCATTTGAAAAAGCTTCTGTCCATTCCTGGGATGGCTATGACGATACTCGTCATCGCTTTCCCGGTGCGCGATGCAACTGCCCAGCCGGGACAATACAAGACGCAGCCCGCAAAGATCGTGCGTCTGGTTCCCGCCTTTGACCGCATCGTGCCGAAAGACGCGGTGTTGGAAAAAATTGCCGACGGCTTCTCGTGGGTCGAAGGCCCGGTGTGGAATCGCGCCGAAGGGTATCTGCTCTTTTCCGACATCCCGAACAATGCCGTGATGAAATGGGATGCACAAGAGGGCGCGAGCTTGTTTTTGAAACCGAGCGGCTACACCGGCGCCGCACCGTTTGCCGGCCTCGAGCCGGGTTCCAACGGTTTGACGTTCGATCACGAGGGCCGGCTGGTGCTGTGCGAACACGGCGATCGGCGCATTTCGCGGCTCGAGATGAACGGCACGAAAACCACACTCGTGGATCGTTATCAAGGCAAGCGCCTCAACAGTCCGAATGACGTGGTTTTCAAATCCAACGGCGACATGTATTTCACCGACCCGCCGTTTGGCTTGCCGAAAGCGTTCGACGATCCCGCGCGCGAGCTAGATTTTTGCGGCGTGTATCGCTTGAGCAAGAACGGCAAACTCACGCTGCTTACGAAAGAACTCGGCGCGCCGAACGGCATCGCGTTTTCGCCGGATGAGAAGAAGCTGTATCTTTCCGACTATAAGCGCGCGGCGTGGCTGGTTTACGACGTCAAAGACGATGGCACGATCGCCAACGGGCGCACGTTCTTCGATGCGGCCGAATTCAAAAAGAATCGTCCCGGCAGTCCGGACGGCATGAAGGTGGATACGCACGGCAATATTTTCGGCGGCGGCCCCGGTGGCATCTATGTTTTTTCGCCGGCAGGCAAACACCTCGGCACGTTTGATTTCGGCGTGCCCACGGGCAATTGCAACTGGGGTGAAGACGGCTCGACGTTGTTCATCACCTCGAACACCGCTATCTATCGCATCCGGCTGAATACGAAAGGCGCGACGTTTAACGCTGGAACAAATTGAGGGACCATTGAACTCTCAAGAGCTTTTGAACACGGATTGCGCGGATTCTCATGGATTTTTTTTGTTTTATCCATGTTAATCCGCCCAATCCTGGTTCGCATGTAAGGAAAACATCGGAGATAAACGATGCGGCAGTTTTTCATGATTCTCACGCGGCAAACTCGCGCCCTCACGGTTTTTCTCGCTTTACTCCTGACCATTCCCGTGTCACTTGGCGCTCAGACCGCCCAACTGCAACCCCGCGGCGCATTCGCATCCTACGAGATCACGGAGATGGCGGTGAACAACTTCCGCAATTTCGCAGGCGAGGCTGGCTTTCGCTTCGACCAAAAGCACCAGGTACGTCTCACTGTCATGGAAGTTGCGGTTTCGGAGCGCGACCTCGCGGGGTGGTGGTCCGCCGCAGTCGAAGGCAAAGGCGTCGAGGGCTACCTGCGGGTGTATGAGATGAGCGTCGACCGATTTTTCGGGGGCAACTGGTACTACGGCGCCAATGCCGGCTACATTGCAAACGAATTCCGGCACGTGACCCTTCTCCAGCGGATCTGGAACGAAACCCTGACCGCCGGGATCGCAATCGGCTACTCCCGGGCGAACCTGTTCGGAATTCGCCGCCTGCACATCAATCTCACGATGCCCGTACGCTTCTACTTCAACGGGATCGAAGAGACGAAGCTCGGCGATGCGACTGTGCGAACCCACAAGATTGTGCCGAATACTTGGCTCTTCATCGGTTACAAGTTCTGATGCCTAACTCGTTGGTGAAAACTTTCACCCGACTCTATGCAGCAAGGCAAGCAGAGTTTTATCCTGACTCTTAACACAATAGCAACTGGATAGAATTTATGTTAATCAAAAGAATTTGTACATTGGGCTTCGCCGCGTTGGCGTTTTTTGCAACACGCGCGCTGAGCCAGGACCCGGTTCCGCTTTATCCGAAGAACTACAAGGTTCTCCTGGAAAACGATCGCGTGCGGGTGATCGACTTCGTTTTGAGGAAGGGTGACACCGAAGACTTCCACTCGCACCGGCCCCACGTGGCGTACATTCTCACCGGCTTCAAGATTCGCTTCACTTTTCCGGATGGCCGCACGGTGGTTCGCGAGACGAAAGCGGGCGACGTGCTGTTCAGCGAGGCGGTGACGCACTCGCCGGTGAACATCGGCGACAGCGATGCGCACGGAATTATGGTGGAGCTGAAAGAGCAGAGCGGAATGGGCATGAACGGAAATAATTCCGAGGAATTGCTGACCGCGGTGACGTTCATTCATGGCTTGGAGGGCAAGGAAGAAGAGATGAAGAATCATTTGCTCTCGCTCACGGCTCCAACGTTGGCTGAGCCGGGCTGCCTCACGTACGAGCTTTATCAATCACCGGAAAAGAAAAACGAGTTCATGCGCTACGAAGTCTGGCGCAACGACGAGGCGTTGGAGCTGCACAAGATGATGCCGCATCTGAAAGCTTCATTCGAATTGCGCAAGCACCAGGGTTGGACGACCGAAATCACGCGCTGGCGACGAGTCCGGCAATAGGAGAAAGCAATGAGTGCTGAGTCAATGGTCATTCAGGCGGAAAGTATGACATCGATAGCCAGGAGAATGTCGAAGAAATGAATCGAGCAAGATGCGCTTTTCTCTTTTTGTTGATTCTTGCCGCATTGGTGAACGCGCAAAATCCTTCTGCAAAATTTTATTCTCAGACAAGCAGCTTTTTCGGCAAATACGTTCACGAAGGTCGGGTCAATTATGCGGCCATCAAAAAGAATCCGCGAGCAATGCAGGAAATTGTTACTACGCTGGCCAATTTTGACTTAAAAAGCCTGACTGACGCCAATGGCGAAAAGGCCTTCTGGATAAACGCCTATAATCTGCTGGTTATCAGCTCTGTGGTCAGCCGCTACCCCGTCAAATCTCCGTTGGACATTTCGGGTTTCTTTGATCGCGCCAAGCATCGCGTTGCCGGCGATTCGCTGACATTGAATGAAATTGAAAACGACAAGCTGCGCAAAAAATTCAATGACGCGCGCATTCATTTCGCGCTGGTGTGCGCGGCCAAAGGTTGTCCAACTCTGCTCGATTACGCATACCTCAGCGAGAATTTGGACGAGCAACTCGACTTGCGCGCCCGGGCGACACTCAACGATGCCGCGTACGTGCGCGTGAACTCCGGCGCCCGGAAGGTTCTTCTCTCGGAGATTTTCAGATGGTACGAGGCCGATTTCGCCAGCGGAGGGAGAACGGTTATCGACTACATGAATCAATATCGCACCGAGAAAATCCCAATTGATTTCTCGATCGACTTGATTCCTTACGATTGGACCTTGAATGCGTCTTCCGAATAGGAAACGCCGCGACCGCAAATTAGCAAAGGATTGCCCTGTGCAACACCTAAAACGCTTTCTCTTAACAACCGCCCTTTTTCTGGTGGCCTGCGTTGGCACTGATTTCATCGCGGAGCCGGCCATGACGGTGCCGGCACGGATAGTCATCGCTCCAACGAACACGGCCGTGGAGGTGGGCAAAACCACCGGCTTTCAGGCCGTCTACTATGACAACCAGGGAATTCAAATTCCTGATGTCGCGTTGCAGTGGAGCAGCTCCGATCCGAACATTGCTTCGATAGACACCACCGGCCAGGCCTCGGGCCACGACACCGGTCAAACGAAAATCACCGCCCGTGCGCGTGGGGTGACGAGCGGCGCGGCCATCCTGACGGTGGTGGCCAACCCCAATCAAGTTGCCCGTGTCGTCGTTGTGCCGGACAGTGGCAACATCGGTATTGGCGAAATGCTGCAATTCGCGGCCATCGCCCAAAACTTGAACGGCCAGGTGTTGAGCGGCAGATCTGTCAATTGGCGCAGCTCGGATGCAACCATCGCGACGGTGAGCAGCACCGGTTTGGCAACCGGTTTCAAGCCAGGCGGAGTGAATATCATCGCGACAGTCGAAGGCGTCGAAAGTTCGGCAGTTCGTCTCACCATTTTGGGAACAAGCCGTAGCGGCACGTTTACTGGAAATCCCAACACCTCTTATAACGTCAGCGGCACGGCCACGCTCGAGCAACAGGCGAATGGCAGTCTCGTCCTGCGATTGGGCAGCGATTTCAGCAGCAGCAATGGCCCGCGACTCGAAGTTTTTCTCTCTACCACCAGCACCGTTGGCAGCAACAGTCTCAATCTTGGCCGGCTGCAGCGAACTTCCGGCGCGCAGAGTTACAACGTGCCGGCCGGCGTGCCGCTGACAACTTACAACTGGGTGATCATTCACTGCGTGCCGTTCAATGTAACATTTGGCCATGCGCAGTTGCGATAGAGCCTCCGGCGGTTCCCGGGTTGGCTGGCTAATGGAAGCTATGCCGGTAATCGGGTCAAGCGAAGAACCAGGCGGCAAAACAGAAGGAAAAAAACTGTGAAACGCACTTTCGTTTATATGGCCACCCTCGCGGGTCTTATCCTGGACTCCGGCGGCGCTCATGCCGGCGCCTGGACACAAAGACGCGGCTTGGGCTACTACGAGCTGAAGTTCTATTTTATTCGCGCCGATCGTTACTATGAGCCGGATGGCAATGTCATCACCATTCCGACTTTGGGAGAGTATACCTTTAGCTTCTACGGCGAATATGGCCTCACTGAGTGGCTGACCCTGGTGGGGGAAATTCCCGTCTGTAAGCACATCTCGCTCAACCGCCAAGTCGGCCGCAGCACCGGTTTTGTCTATTTTCCCGGCGACTCGGTCAGCGGAATTGCCGACGCCGAAATTGGCGTGCGTGTCGGCTTGCTGCGCAGCGGGCCTACGGTGCTCAGCGCCGGTCTGAAGTTCGGTTTGCCATTTGGCGACAACAGCCAGCCGAACGGTTTGCTCACCGGCGACCGCGAGTTCAACCAAATCCTCTCGCTGCAGCTGGGGCATTCCTTCCATCCGATGCCGATGTACTTCACCAGTGAGGCCGGCGTCAACAACCGCGCGAACGGCTATTCGGATGAGTTTCGTTACGAGGCGGAGCTTGGCTGCACGATTGGCCGCGCCCTGAGTGTCAATTTGAAAGTGAACGGGACGGAGCCATTCCGCAACGGCGATGACACGGTCACCGGCGGCATGGGCGGCTTGTATGCGAACAACCAACGATATCTCGCATATGGCCCGGGGGTGTTTTACAGTTTCTATCAAAATTTCGGCATCAATGCGCGCGTTGCTTTTGCGGCGTATGGCGAAAATGTGTTGGCGAAGCCACAGTACTTTTTCGGCTTTTTTTTGAAGCAGTGAGGGCACAATTGCCGACGGAACGGCAGTGAACATCTGCCGGAACACACACCCATGGCGACCGGTTCACCCAACGAAACCGGCCGGGCGCGGCCCAAGCTGCTGCACCGGTGCCTGCAACGACAAGGGCGCCTCATCGCGCTTCGCTTTGACCAACTGCTGGCGCGGCATCAGAATTCTATTGCAGAGCAGCTCGCCGAGGCTTGCGCAGGATTTTCACTGCGGTATGGCGGATCAGTTTGTGACCGAATCTCAAGACGGCAGAGACTTTATCGTTGGCAAGGAATGGAGGTTTGAGGCAGATATGTTGGCGCCGGCCTCCGCTTTCTGCAAGACAAATCCAGTTCACTCCAGCGTTTTTCAAATGCGGGCGCAGGAATCGCAGTCCTGCCCACTCATGAGGCACGGTGGCAGCCGCAAGCTTATTGGCTTTGACAGCCGCCCACAAGCAAAAGGGCGGGAACTACAAACTTGCTCACCCAATTGAAAACCGCTGCAAAAGCAAAAGGAGAATCAAATGCTCACGCAACTTCCTGCTTTCGTTGCCGTTGTTGCTTTGCTATTCGGCGTCAACGACAATTTGAAAATCAGAGGCTACGATCCCGTTGCTTATTTCACAGCCGGTAAACCGGTAAAAGGTGATTCCAAATTCGAGCAGGAATGGCGGGGAGCAACGTATCGTTTCTCCAGCCGGGAGAATCTTGTGCGGTTCCAAAAAGAGCCGGAAAAATATGCGCCACAATACGGCGGCTATTGCGCCTATGCGGTCAGTCAAGGCTATACCGCGCCGGTCGATCCCGAGGCCTGGGATATCGTGAACGGCAAGCTGTATCTCAACTACAGCAAGGCTGTCCAGAAAAAATGGCGTGAAAAGCGGGACGAGTACATCGCCAGCGCCGACCGGAACTGGCCCGGACTGCGCGCCAAGCAACAGCAAAAGGATGACTAGGCGCTTGTGAGCGCCCGATCGACAAAAAATTGTCGCCAACAAAGAAGTCGCTTTGTTGCTGCCCGAAGGGCCACTTTTCCCAAGCGGAGTCATGGGAAAAGCACAGTTTATTCAAGGTGAAATCGTTGCCCTACCGGCAAGAGATTTCTCCAACGACTTGAAACAACCCAGCGGATATTTTTAGTCCGCTGGGTTGTTTCAATCCGTTGGCGATTCCCTTTGAGTTGCGGTTTATCGTTGGGGCTTCGTGACTTTGATTTGTACAAGTGATTGCGCGTGTCATTCGGGAGGAATCTTGCGAGGTACTTGGCCGCGTGCTCAAATCTTCATAGGATCCTTGCAGGATGACATGGGTGGTGGCCATACAGTTCAAGGTAACAGACCACGCGTGTGCTGTCTGGCAACGCCGGCCGGCAGCATTCGAGTCGAACGTTTCGCAGCCATAAAGGAGAATCACCATGTTCTGCATTCATTGCGGCAGCCGCGAGCACAGCAGCGGCCAGCACAAACCCTGCGCCTATTGCGGCGGAGACGCGCACAGCAGCGGCGAGCACAAACCGTGCGTGCATTGCCGCAGCCGCGAGCATGCCACCGGCGAACACCAGCCGTGCGTGCACTGCGGCAGCAACGAACACGCCTCGAATGCCCACGCCTGAGGCCGGAAATTTTCCGGGGGCCGGCTGTAAGGATTGTCCGCCGCCGGCGACGAATGGAGGAAAGGAGGCGCTCATGACAAGAGAAGCACCGACCAATGCTCGACCTCTCGGCAAGGCAGGCGAACGCGAGTCCTTTGAAGCCCTCGCCATGCCCCTGCTCAACCAACTTTACTACACCGCGCTGCGCCTGACCAGAAATCGGCTGGATGCTGAAGACCTGGTGCAGGAAACGTTTCTGAAGGCGTGTCGCTTCTATCATCAATTCACTCCCGGCACCAACTTTGGCGGGTGGATATCCCGCATCCTGATCACGAACTTCATCAATCGTTACCGCAGAAAGAAGCGCGAGCCGCGCTGGGTAAGTCTCGAGGCGGGCAATGCAGTCTTACCCCACGAGGAAACACATGACGCCGACCGGCTGTCCAATGCCGGGGTGGCGGAGAACTACCAAGATTTGTTTGATGACACCATCGCCACTGCGCTCGACCGCGTGCCGGAGCATTATCGCATGATCGTGCTGCTCTCCGACGTAAGCGGCTTGAGCTACAAGGAAATCGCGCACGCGGTCGGCTGCCCGCTCGGCACAGTCATGTCGCGGCTGAGCCGGGGCCGCAAGCTGCTGGGGCGCATGTTGAACGCTTATGCCTCTGCCCACCGCCTCGTGCGTAATGCGCCGGCAGGTGTTGCCCACCGGCAGGCGTCCATGATGGTGAGCTGAAGCTCGGCATTTCCGCGCGGGCGCGGCGCAAGATGGAATCTGCTCAAAACCGTGGCTGCAACTAAAATCAAGGAGTCTTTGCGATGGAATTGACCAAAACACAACTCGTCCTGAGCTGGGCACTGCGTCTGGCAGCGGCCGGCATTCTGCTGCAAACGCTGTTTTTCAAATTCACCGGCGCCGAGGAATCGAAGTTCATTTTCAGCACGCTGGGCCTCGAGCCTTGGGGCCGGATCGGCTCGGGCGTCGTTGAGCTGATCGCCGCGGTGCTGCTGCTCGTGCCGCGCACCACCACCCTGGGCGCGTTGCTTGCGCTCGGCGTGATGAGCGGCGCGATTCTGAGCCATCTCACCATTCTCGGCCTCGAAGTCAAAAACGACCGCGGCCTGCTGTTCGCGCTGGCGGTGCTGGTGTTGCTGGCGAGCGCGGGCGTGCTCTTCCTGCACCGTTACGAGATTCCCCTGCTCGGCGACAAACTGCGGCCGCATGCCGCATGAGGGCAATACTGATTGCCAGCGGACTGCAACTGTAATTGCTGTCCGTCCCAGACTGCAAATATTTGCGAAAACGTTCCTGCAGCGGCTTGGCCGTTGCTTCAAAGCTCTCAGAGTTTTCACGCCCCCCGGAGTTTCAGAAACCTCGGCTCAGCCGAGGTTGTAACGTTTTCGGGCGGGCACCCATTACTTCGGGCAGGGGCATCATCGCCGGCCCGAGTAAAAAATCCCTCGGCCTTGCAGGTAGAATCCTGCGCCGTGGGATTTCCTTTCTGTGGGGGACCATTTTACCTTCCCCCTTGCGGATTGTCCGATTTTTCTTATCATACGTCTCACGAAAGCCGAGATGAAGACTGGCATGCCCGCTGTAATTGCGCTTGGTGGGATCGTATGAATTCCAATCACAAGGAAAATTGGCGTGATCCCGGGCTACAAAATTCTGGCCGAAATTCATCGCGGCCGCAAACGCATCGTCTATCGCGGCCTCCGGCTGCCGGAGGAAGCGCCGGTGATTATCAAGGCGCTGGGTAACGAGCTGCCGCAGCCGGCGGCCGTGGCGGAGATGGAGCGCGAGTACGAACTGCTCAGAAGCCTGCCCATCGCGGGGATCGCGCAAGCCTGCGCGCTGGAATTGCATCCCCCCAATCTGGTATTGATCCTGGAAGATATCGGCGGTGAGTCCTTGCGGCACTTGCTGGACGCCCGCGGAATCACGCTCGACCTGTTTTTTGAAATCGGGCTGCAGCTTGCCGCCACGCTCGCGGCCATCCACCAGCACGGCATCATCCACAAAGACATTGCGCCGAAGAACATCGTCGTCAATCCCGCCAGCCGGCAAGTGCAACTCATCGACTTCAGCATTGCTTCACGCCTGCCGCACGAGAGCCAAAAAATCAGCCATCCCAATTTGCTCGAGGGCACGCTGGCCTACATGTCGCCGGAGCAAACCGGCCGCATGAATCGCACGGTCGACTATCGTACGGATTTCTACTCGCTCGGCGTCACGTTTTATGAGATGCTCACCGGCAGCCTGCCCTTCGAGTTCGCCGATCCGCTGGAATTGGTGCACGCCCATCTCGCGAAAATGCCGGCGCCGCCGCGCGCGCTGAACCCGGCAGTGCCGCAGGCGCTTTCTGAGATCGTCATGAAGCTGATGGCCAAAACCGCGGAGAACCGCTATCAAAGCGGGCATGGGTTGCACGCGGATTTGGCGGCCTGTTTCGCGCAATGGCAGACGGGCGGACGGATCACCGGCTTTATTCCCGGGCAAATGGATTTCTCCGACCGTTTTCACATTCCCCAAAAGCTGTATGGCCGCGAGCCGGAAATCGCGGCGCTGCTCGCGGCCTTCGAGCGCGTCAGCCAGGGCGGACTCGAGCTGATGCTGGTTTCGGGATATGCCGGCATCGGCAAATCCGCGCTGGTCAACGAAATCCACAAACCGATCATCAAGCAACGCGGCTATTTTGTCTCCGGCAAATTCGATCAATTCAAACGCAACATTCCCTACAGCGCCATCATTCATGCCCTGCAGGAATTGCTGCGGCTGCTGTTGACCGAGAGTGAGGCCCAAATTGCGGCGTGGAAGAGCAAGCTCAGCGCGGCGCTTGCGGCCAATGCCCAGGTGATTACCGACGTCATTCCCGAAGTGGAATGGATTATCGGCAAGCCACCCGCCGTGCCGGAGCTGCCGCCGGCGGAATCGCAGAACCGCTTCACGCTGGTGTTTCAGCGCTTTCTGCGTGTGTTTGCCCAAAAAGAACACCCGCTCGTGATCTTCCTGGACGATCTGCAGTGGGCCGACTCCGCCACGCTGAAACTGCTGCACGCGCTGCTGACGGACCGCCACAGCCGGTTTCTCTTCGTCATCGGCGCCTATCGCGACAATGAAGTCGGTCCCGCCCACCCCCTGCTGCTCACGCTGGCCGAAATTGCCAAAAACAGTGTAACCACGTCCGGCTGCCAGTTGAGCAACCTGACGTTGAAAGCCCTGGCGCCCAGCCATCTCGATCAGTTCGTGACTGAAGCGCTGCGCTGCGAGGCCGGCAGCGCAACGCCGCTGTCCGACTTGATCATGCAGAAGACCGCTGGCAATCCTTTCTTCGTCACGCAGTTTTTGCAGACGCTGCATCAGGAAGGCTTGCTGCAGTTCGACTATGGCGGCCGCCACTGGCAATACGATCTCGAGCGCATTCAGCGCCTCGGCATGACCGACAACGTCGTCGAGCTGATGGCGGGCAAGATCCAAAAACTGCCAGCGGCAACCCAACAAGCCGCCAAGCTCGCCGCCTGCATCGGCAATCAGTTTGACTGCAAAACGCTGGCGCTGGTGCTCGAAAGGCCGGTGCCGCAAGCCGCGCGGGATCTGTGGGAAGCTTTGGCCGAAGGCCTCATCCTGCCGATCGGCAACCCCAACGATCTTTTTCCCACTGATTCTTCGGCAAGCCCGGCGCCGGCATACCGGTTTCTGCACGATCGCGTGCAGCAGGCCGCTTATGCGCTCATCCCGCCGGAGCGCAAGAAGGCGGTGCATTTGCAGGTTGGGCGGCTGATGCTGCAACACTGCGGTGCGGCCGAGCGCGAAGAAAAAATCTTTGACATCGTCAATCATCTGAATCGCGGCAGAGATCTGATGACCGAGGCAGGCGAGGCCGCCCAACTCGCGGAATTGAATCTGCACGCCGGCCTCAAGGCCAAATCAGCGGCGGCGTTCAAGCCGGCGTTGAATTACTTCAACACCGGAACGGCTCTGCTGGGCGACGAGGGCTGGTCTTCCCACTACACGCTGGCATTTGCCCTGCACCGCGAGCTGGCCGAGTGTGAATATCTCTGCGGCAATTTCGAGGCGGCGGAGCGCTGGCTGGCCCTGCTGTTGAGCAAGGCCAGGAGCCGGCGGGAACATACGGAGATTCACAACCTGCGCATCATTCAACATGAAAATATGGCGCAATACGCCGCGGCGGTGCAGGCGGGACGCGAGGGATTGGAGCTGTTCGGCATCGTGCTGCCGGAGGAAGAACCGGCCAAGCAAACCGCCTTTGCCGCGGAATTGCAGGCCATCGCCAACTTGCGCGGCCAGCGTGCCATCGCGGATTTGATTCATTTGCCGGTAATGGCCGAGGCCGACATGCAAATGAGCATGAAGCTCTTGATGACGGTGTGGGCGCCGGCGTACATCGCGGGCGACGGCAGCCTGGTGCGGCTGGTTTCGGCGATGATGGTCCGGTTGTCGCTGCAATACGGTAATACCGAAGCCTCGAGCTACGGCTATGTGACGCACGCCATCACGGTCGGCTCGAGTCTGGGCGATTATGCCTCCGGCTATGAATACGGCCGGCTGGCGCTGGCAGTCAATGACAAGTTTCACGACGTGAAGCTGCGCGCCAAGGTGCATCACATGTTCAGTTGCTTCGTGAACTTTTGGCGCCGGCCGATCCGCACGTGTTTTCCCCACTCCAAGAATGCCTTGCGCGCCGGGCTGGAGAGCGGCGACTTCGTCTACGCCACTTACGCCGCGATTCACGAAAGCTGGCATGCCTTCTTCTGCGGCAGTGATTTGCACGAATTTCACAAAGAGTATGCGCCCAATGTCGACTTCCTGCTGCAGATCAAGAATCACAGCTTTGCCGAGGCGCAGCGTCTGATCCTGCATTGGGGTCTGGCGCTGCAAGGCGGGACCGCGGACAGAACCTCGCTCAGCGGTGCGGATTTCAATGAAGCAACCTATGTGCGCGAGTATGCCGGCGCCGCGTTTTTCGAAACGTTCTATTTCACCACGAAACTGCATCTGCATTACCTGTTCGAGGACCATGCCGAGGCGCGCCGCATGGCGTTACGTGCCGAAGCGGTGATCCCTGCGCTGTTCGGCACGCTGTGGATGACGACCTTGTGCTGCTATCATGGCTTGACGCTGGCGGCGCTGCATGATTCCGCCGGTGCGGCGGAACGGCAGGCGTACGCGGCAAAGCTCGCAGACTTGCTGGCGCAAATGCAGCATTGGGCCGAGCATTGCCCGGAAAACTTCCGGCACCAGGCGCTGCTGCTGGCAGCGGAGTGGGCAAGAATCTGCAGCAGGCCGGAGGAGGCCATCACCTGCTACGAGCAGGCCATTCAAGCGGCGCACGAACAGGGCATTCTGCAACACGAGGCCCTGGCCCATGAGTTATATGGGAAGTTCTGGCTGGCGCGCAAGCAGGACCGAATCGCGCGCAGTTGCCTGCTCGCGGCGCATCAATGCTATCGGCAATGGGGCGCGCTGGCAAAAGTCGAGCATTTGGAGCAGCGCTATCCACAATTGCTGGTGCAGGCCGCTGACGGCCACTCCTCCGCCGGCGATTGGCAGGCCACGCAGCTCACCATTGGCCGCCGGCCGGAGTCGCTCGATCTGGAGGCCGTGATCAAAGCCTCGCATGTCATTTCCGGTGAAATCACACTGGCGCGGCTGCTGGAGAAGCTGATGCGCATCGTGATGGAGAATGCCGGCGCACAGAAGGCCATTCTGATGCTGGAAAAGGAAGGCAACCTCGTGATCGAAGCGGAAGCGGTGCTGGCGCAAAAGGATTCCATGCCGGCAGCGGCGGCGCCGGCCGGCCGCGACGAGGAAGTCATCGTGCGGCGCAGCCTTCCGGCTGAAACCAGCCCGGCGCTGGCACAGACCATTATCAACTATGTGCGGCGCACCCGCGAAAGCGTGGTGCTGGCCAACGCCGCCGGCGACAGCCGCTTTGCGCATGATCCCTACCTCGCGCAGCATCAAACCCGCTCGCTGTTCTGTTTACCGGTGCTGCAGCAGAGCAAGCTCACCGGCATTCTGTATCTCGAAAACAACCTGACCACCGGCGCGTTCACGCCGGACCGCATTGCGGTGACGCAAATGCTCTCCGCGCAGGCCGCGATTGCCCTGCAGAATGCCGGCCTCTACGAGGAAATGAAACAGGAAGTGGCGGAACGCCAACGCGCCGAAGCAGCGCTGCGCGCCGCGCTCGCGGAAGTGGAACAACTCAAAAACCGGTTGCAGGCGGAAAACGTTTACCTGCAGGAGGAAATCCGCACGCAACAGAACTTCGAAGAAATGGCCGGCAACTCCGCCGCCATCCGCGCCGTCTTCCGCAATCTCGAAAAGGTGGCGCGCACCGACACCACCGTGCTCATCACCGGCGAAACCGGTACCGGCAAGGAACTGGTGGCGCGTGCGATTCATGCTTCCAGCCACCGCAAGGACAGCGCGTTGATCACGGTGAATTGCGGCGCCCTGCCCGGCGGCCTGATCGAAAGCGAGTTGTTCGGCCATGAGAAAGGCGCCTTCACCGGCGCGACCACGAAAAAGAAGGGCCGCTTCGAGCTGGCCGACGGCGGCACCATTTTTCTCGATGAAATCGGCGAATTGCCGCTGGAAACCCAGACCAAGCTGTTGCGCGTGTTGCAGGAGCAGGAATTCGAGCGTGTCGGCGGCACCCAAACCATCAAGGTCAACACCCGGGTAATCGCCGCCACCAATCGCGATCTCGAACAGGGCGTCAAGCTCGGCTCGTTCCGCGCCGATCTCTTCTACCGGCTGAACATCTTCCCGATTCATCTGCCTGCGCTGCGCGAGCGGCGCGACGACATCCCGATTCTCACGCATCATTTCGTGGGAAAATTCTCCCGGCGGCTGGGGAAAAAGATCGATCGCGTCTCCGCCGAGGCGCTGGCGCGCCTGGCGCAGTATGACTGGCCCGGAAATGTGCGCGAGCTCGCCAACGTGCTGGAGCGCGCCGTGATCCTCTGCGACGGCAGCGTGCTGCACCATGATCACCTCGGGCTTGCGGCGCCGACGGTCAAACCCGAAGCGGAAGTGTTGACCTTGCAGGAGGCTGAGCGCCGGCACATTCTCCAAGCACTGCAAGACGCGCATTGGGTCATCGGCGGTCCACACGGCGCAGCCAGGCGGCTTGACCTGAATCGCACCACTCTGCTGGCCCGCATGAAAAAGCTCGGCATCGCAAAGCCGCAGTGAACTCCGCGGCCTGCAGCGCCGCAGATTCCGCCGGCAACTGCGCAAGCCGAGCGGAGATTCCTCCCCGTCGCACAAGCCTCTGTCCTGACCAACTACCTGCAAGCACCAACCGTCATTGTGATGCTGTCAGAATATTGACACCTGTCATTATTTTGACAGCCGCGCCGCAACTCTCCTCAATTGTGAATCTCGATCATCATCACAACAGCAGGAAACACAAGGCCCTAACGTGTAGCCCGAAGCGCTGGTAGCGCGGCACGATTTTGGTAGGTGATTGCATCAGATTCGCCTCCCCCTGATCAGTCGAGACGGTTGAGCGGATTGAGTGATAAGAGAGAATTCTCCGGCGATACGTGACCAAGAGCACCATGTTTAGAATGACAAAAATTTTCGCAAACGGCTCAGTCGAGATTCACAAGATCGAGGGAAAAGTGACTGACGAGGTTTTGCCGCTGTGGCAGGAGCAGTTGGCGGCGCTGCAGCCGGGTGAGAAGCGGGATATCTTACTCGATTTCAGTCAGGTTTGGGCCTTGAGTGCCGCTGCCATCGAAATACTCATCAGCCATTTGCGCGGCAGCATGCGCGTGATGAATCCCGGTATGGATCTTCGCAACCTGTTGCATGCCGCCGGTCTGTCCTCGAGTGTACTGGAATAAATCGGCCGGGCCGTGAGTTTCAACGAATCAGGCAACGGCTCGCAATACCAAAAGAGAGGTGGATGCTGTGACCAGCCTGGAGATGCCCAGCACGAGTACAACCCTCGCCGGCCCGCGCCCGCAGCGCAGTCGAACGCCGGCCGTGAATCCGGAATCGTGGGTTGACCAGCACGGCGACTACTTGTACAGCTTTGCCCTGTTGCGGCTGCGCGATCATGAGCTGGCGGAAGAGATCGTGCAGGAAACGTTTCTGGCTGCGCTCAAGGGGCGCCAGAATTTTGCGGGGCAATCATCCGAGCGAACCTGGCTGGTGGGCATTCTGAAGCACAAGATCGTCGATCATTATCGTCGCGCCCGGCGCGAGCAGCCTGTGGCCGATATTGAAGGCGGTGCGGATGAGCTCTTCCGGGAGGCGGGGGAATGGGCGGGGCACTGGACGGAAGAGGGCGCGCCGCAAGAATGGGCGAACGATCCCAGCCAGTTGCTCGAGCAGGAAGAATTTTGGAAAGTCTTCAACCGCTGTCTGGCGCAACTGCCGCAGCGCCTCGCCGAAGCGTTCACGCTGCGCGAAATCGACGGCTACAGCAGCGAAGAAATCTGCGCAATCCTCGCCATCTCCCCCAACAATCTCTGGGTGATGCTGCATCGCGCCCGCGCCATGCTGCGGCGCAGCCTGGAAGTGCACTGGCTGGAGGCCGCATCCTCGCGTTGAATTTGCTTTCCCTCCTCCCCCCGCAAATCGCAGGAATCTCGCAAAAGACTCGACGCGGTGGTTGAGTCTTTGCGGGTGACTTCGGGGTGCCCGGGAAGCTGGATATGTTTTTCAAGACAACCGTCTGCGCCAGATTTCCGTCAAGCTGAAATCTGAAGCCCCGCGGGCAGCAATCAGGCCGATTCGTCCACTGTTGTCTCGCACGAGGTATCCACCACCACTGTCCTCCGGCTGTCATCCAGTAAGGATCCTGTGAAGATTGGGGCACACGCCTTCGCCAAACACCTCAAAAGCTCACCGCCGAGACGCTGAGACCGCCGGGAAGGAATCTCTTGAATTCAAAACTCCGTGGCTCTGCGGTGCAAGCGTTTGCTTTGTGATCAAGAATCTTTCAGAATTCTATTCAGACTTTGCGCGCCTTATCGCCTGCGCCAGATTTCCGTCAAGCTGAAATCCGAAGTCCCGCGGGCAGCAATATCATGAAACCCGCATCAATACCGGCCCAAATCGCACCCTACGAACAAGACTTTGCTTTCCTGGCGGCGACTCGATTTCAAAGAACCGAATGACACCAGCGTCACGGATTTCACGCGCAAGTTTGTCTGAACACTCAGCGAACTCTGTGTCTCCGCGGCGAATCTGGCCTGGTCAAGTGAGAAACCTCCCGTACCAAATCAAGTGAATGGCTTGGGAGTGTGTCCAGATCTTCACGAAATCTTTTCTGGATGAGAGGCGCGGCGAGCGGCGTTCGGAGCGGATGCTTTCATGAGGTCTTCCGCGCAAGCGCGCAGAATTTCGGCCACGCTCCATGCCTGAGCCATGCAGCCGCACGGCGCGTGCGGCGGCTCGGCCTCGAAGATTTCGGAGACCGTTCCCACTCCGGCCTCCAGGAGATGCGGTTTGAAATCTTCCAACATGCGGCGGGCGCGCCGGCGGCCGGCTTCACCTTCGAGCCGCACGATCGCGGTAAACAGCGGGCCGAGCAGCCAGCTCCACACCGTGCCTTGATGATAAGCGCTGTCGCGCGACCATTGATCCCCGCCATAATGCGGCCGATAGCCCGGCTCACCCCGTGCCAGACTGCGCAACCCAAATGGTGTGTAGAGTTGCTCTTCCACGATTTTTAGAACGCTTTTGGCTTGCTCGCCGGCCAACAGCGGAAACGGCAGGCTCAGGGCAAAGATTTGATTCGGCCGCACCGTGGCATCGCGATGCTCGCCGTCGACATAGTCGTAAAGACAACCGGCGCTTTCATTCCAGAAGACTTCCACGAACCTCTGCTGCACCCGTGTCGCTTTTTGTGCGATCGCCTGCGCTTCCTGGGCATTCCCGCAGCGCTGCGCCAACTCCGCAAAAACCATGAGGGCGTTGTACCACAGCGCATTGATTTCGACCGCCTTGCCCGAACGCGGCGTCACCACCCAATCGCCGATTTTGGCATCCATCCACGTGAGTTGCACGCCCGGTTCGCCGGCAGACAGGAGGCCATCCGCGTCGACGTGGATGTGATAGCGCGTGCCGCGCTCATGCCATTGCAAAATGTCACGCAAAACCGGCATCAACTCGCCGCACACGAAGCGTTCGTCGCCGGTCGCTTGCAGATATTTGTAGAGGGCGATGAAAAACCACAGCGTGGCGTCGACCGTGTTATATTCCGGTTGCTCGCCGGCATCCGGGAAGCGATTGGGCAGCATGCCCTGGCTCGTGCTGCCCGCGAAGGCACGCAGGATTTTTTTGGCATCCTCGCACCGGCCGGTAACCAGGCAAATGCCCGGCAGCGCGATCATGGTGTCCCGGCCCCAATCGGAAAACCAATGATAGCCGGCGATGAGCGTGCGCAACGCCTCCCCGCGCCTGACCACGAATTGATCGGCGGCGAGCGCCAGCGTTTTGAGAAACTCATCCTGGCTGGGGAGACTTTCGCAGAGTCGTGCGCGCCGGCGCCTTTCCTTCTCGAGCAGCGCGAAGGCGTCGCGGCGCGCGGGGCGGTCAGTTGAAACAATGACCCCGAGGCGGTCACCGGCTTGCAGTTGGAGCGTGAAGCGGCCGTGGGTAAAAAGATCCTCGTGATCATCCAAGCCGCGCTCCTGCTCCAGCGCGTATTCGAAACGGTGATACCAGTCCGGTTGCGCTGCGAAGCGGCTGCCGGGAACGGCGATGAACAATTCCGGCGCGCCGGCATAAGGTTGCAGGTGAAGAACGCCGTCCTCAAAATTCGCCTCGCGCCGGAGGGCAGCGTTGGCATGCGCCAGGCTGTGGTAGTCGCGGAAGGCGATGAACGGCTGCAGTTCCAAGAAAAACGCCGCCGCCGCTGCCAGAACTTCAAAAAGAAGCAAGGTCGTGTTTTCACCATGCACTGCGGCGATGGTTTTGCGCAGCCTCACGCCGCCGGCGGCATACTCGAAAACCGGAAACGGATTCTTCTCGAAACGCTGCAAGTGCTCAAAGCCGCGGGGATGTATTGCCCCGGGATAACGGTTGCATCCCAGTTCGTAGCGCTGCCCGGCGATCACCATCGTCTCGTCCAGCTTGGACAACAGCACCATGCGACCCACTGGCGGCTGGGTGGCCGCGACCAGCAAGCCATGATAGCGCCGGGTGTGTGCGCCGGCAATCGTCGAGCTGGCCCACCCTCCCAAGCCATTGGTCTCGAGCCATTCGCGGCTCGAGGCCGCGGCAAAATTCTGCGTGATGTCTTTGTCGAAAATGATTGCCATGTCCGTTTCCGTGAGATCGTCGCGAGTTGATTGATCAGGATTGCCGGCGTTGTCGCGCGCAATCTCGCCGCCGGCTTGCGCGACTCGTGAGCAGGTTCATGCCGCCATCAATTGCAGGCAGGCGCGGCCGGCATCCCCCTCGGCGGAGAGACCCAGCGGCGCGGGATTCTTCTGCAAAAGCTGCGCGACGGCGCGAACGACGTCTTCACTGTTGTAGGATTTGTGGACAAACTGATCCGCCATCCAGGAACGGAAATCGTGCGCGGGTGCCGGTGCGCTGCTTTGCAACAGAATCTTGACGCCCCGCCAGCGACCGGCAAATGCAATCAGCTCGTCGAGATTATGCAGGTCGAGATCGAGGATCATGACATCGATGGCAACGTCATGCAGCGTGGCAATGATGTCATTGAGGTGATGTGCCGGCCAGACGACATGCCCCTGGCGCTGCAGCCGCGCGCGCAGCCATTGCCGGCGGCGGGAATCGGATTCGTTGAGCAGAATGGTGGCCACGGTGTAGCCCTCGTGTTTCGAGCATTCACTGCCTGGTTTGATTTCTTCTCCGGTTGGTCGGGTGCCGGGGACAATCCTTACAGCGTGAGGTGCGGGAAGGCAGAGGGAAAGGAAGGTGCGGCAAGGCAGGATGATTCGCTTCGGCTGGTGAATTTTGCTGAACGTGAACGGCGTGCCGCGATCGTCCTGCGGAACGCCGCACCTTCTGCCGCGTCGAGGGGTTGCGTCTCTATTCCGGTGAGGAGGAGTCGAGCATGCGTTTAAGCCGCTCACGCGCGGCCGGCGAGAGGGCGGCATTTGTCGAAGGCTTGTTGTCATCGGCTTGGGCGCCGTGCCGGTGCGCCAACTCCCGCATGAGCTGCAACTGCTGAAAGTAGCGCAGACACAGACTGCAGGTCAGAAAATGCAATTTCATCTTGATCCAATGCTGCAACGGCAGCCTACGGTCCATGGCCTCCGAGGCCAGGCGTGTCACCTCCTGGCAGGGCGGCAGTCTATGCGCCAGCCAAATCACCAGTTTCTTCTTCAAAGACATGAGCATTCATCTCAAACAATCGTTCGTGCCGCATTCAGCGGTAACATG
Organism: bacterium; assembly: GCA_023150945.1. Classification (NCBI taxonomy): domain Bacteria; species bacterium. Next base: position 229,377 of record JAKLJX010000009.1, read on the forward strand.
CCGCCTTGGTGGAATTCGACCGGCGTACTCGGCAGGCCTCCGGCCAGAGTCAATTCGCCTGGAGCTTGGTCGGGCGAAGGCCAGAAAACTTACATGGCAAGAGAAAAAAAATCGCCGGCATGCCGCTGTGGTGTACAGCCGGCAGCCTGAACGCGAATCTCAAAGCCCCGGCGAATCCGGAATGGTCGCTCGGGGCTTTGGTGCCACTGGCAAAGTTGTCCTTCACAATCCGGCTACAATTCCGCCACCTCGCAAAAGACCTTGATGGCGCCCTTGGCAGTGGTGAGTTTGTCGAGCATCTCCTGGTAGTTTTCCAGCCCTTTGACCGGATGAGTGAGCAGGCGCCTGAGCCAGCCGCGGTATTCGGCCTCGGCATGCGCCAAGTCTTTCACGCCCATTTCAAAATACTCACGATTGGCATTGACCGTGCCGACGGTGACCTTGTTGCCCAGCACGTATTCGAGATTGATTTTGTCCGCCGGCACTTCGATGCTCTTGCCGCCGCCGGTAACGCTGGCGAGCACCAGCACACCGTTTTTGCCCAGCGCCTGCATGCTCTCGAAAACCACGGCGGATGAGCCGGTGGCTTCAAAAATGAGGTCAAAAGGACCATACTGCTGCGCGCCCGCGAGAATCGAGATGCTGGTGGTCGATTCGTAGCGCGCGCCCAGGGCCTCGAGCAAGTCGGAATTGAGATAGGGCTTGGGTGTTCGCCCGAACGTCACGACTTCGAGTCCGCGCAGGCGCAAGACCAGTGTTGCCAGCAAACCGACTGTGCCTGCGCCCATCACTGCGGCCTTGCGTGGGCGCCAGACACGCAACCGGCGCTGAATCTCATAAGCCTGCGCAATGCCTTTCTCCACCACAGTGGTGGGCTCCAGCAAGACGCCAACTTCCTTCAAGCCGCGCGGAAATTTGACGAGATACTCGGGATCCTCGACGAAGTATTCGGACAGGAAGCCGTGACGCAGATTGATTCCGCGCTCGTAGTACAGGTCGTCGGTGGTCATGTCGTAGGTGCCGATCTGATCATAGAGCGAGCTACCGGGACGCCGCACGGTTGCCACGACATAGTCGCCCGCTTTCAGCTCGGTCACATTCGGCCCCACCTCTGCAACGACGCCAAAGGATTCGTGGCCGGTGATGAGATAGTCGTAACCCGGCGGCGCGGCGCCGTATTCGGCGGCATTGATCTCCTTGTCCGTGCCATCAACCCCGACGCGCAGCACTTTCACCAGCACGCCGCGGCCATTTGGCACGTCCGATACTTTCGGCTTGGGCACTTCCCGCAAGTGCATGGAATTGGGCTTTCCGGGAATAACGGCAATGGCTTTCATTTTCTCTCCATTCATGAAACTGAAACACATTTGCAGGACCCTGGGGTTATTGTTTCTCTTGTGTTGCCGGAGAATAGTCGTTTTTCCTGCTGCAACCTTACAGTTTCTGGCGAAAAAAGTGGTGTCCGGCAAGCGGCGGATTCGTCTTGCCCTGCTGTAGCCGCCGGCGTGCCGCAGTTGCGCTTGGCATTTTTCTTTGGCATTTTCTTTCGTCCGGGGATCTGTCGGCCCACACGTGCCAACACCAGCCGCTGATGCTGAGTGGCGCAGATGCTTTGCATAATCGGGGCATGTCATCTTCAGGCGGAAACGAACCATGAGCATGCTGGAAAGAATCATTCCCTATCAATCGCCGGTCGCCGAGGTTTTGGCGGCGCTCGGCGTGCAAGCGCAAGCCGGCTTGACGCAGGCGGAAGCGCAGGCCCGGCTGCAGAAGTATGGCAGGAATGAATTGACGGCAGAGCCGTCCGATCCTGCCTGGAAAAAATTTCTCGCCCAGTTCAACGATGTGCTCGTCATTCTGTTGCTGATCGCCACTGCCATTTCGACCTTCTTGTGGCTGTATGAGCGCGAATCGGCGCTGCCTTATGAAGCCATGGCCATCTTCGCCGTCGTGCTGCTCAATGCGATCATGGGTTACGTTCAGCAAGCACGCGCGGAGGAAGCAGTCGCGGCGCTGCGCCAGATGTCCGCGGCGCATGCCAATGTCATTCGCGAGGGCGAGCGGCGGAGCATTCCGGCGACCGAGCTGGTGCCGGGTGACATCATTCTCATTGAAGAAGGCGATACGATTCCGGCAGACGCGCCGTCGTTGTGGCGACGGGAATGCAAACCCAAATGGGGCGCATCGCCGGCATGTTGAAAGCAGCGCCGAAAGAAACCACGCCGCTGCAAAAGGAACTCGATCATGTCGGCAAGCTGCTCGGCATGATCGTCGTCATCTTCGCCTTCACGAGGCAGAGGATTGGGGCTCGATGTAGAGACAATTTATTGATGCTATATTATTCCACCCACATAAGTCGGACGAGTCGCAAGCAAAGAAATAAACAGGACAAAACAGAACACACGGAGAAATTTTCCCTGTCTGCTCGGTTCGCTCCTGTTCAAAGAGGTAGGAATCAATAATGGAACCTTCCAAAGAGTTGGAAAGGACCATGCTCCTTTCCCACTTTACCATCGAAAAGGATCCTGATGCCATTCTCTGGATCGATTCCGAAGATACGCTGCATCGCGTCAACGAAGCAACCTGCCGCATGCTTGGTTATGCGCCAGAGGAGATGGTCGGTAAGAAGCCGCCAGAGCTTGGCTTTGGACTCGATCCGGCCTATATCGAGGAAATTCGGGAGAATCTCAGGCAGCATGGCATCGTAAGATTCGAGCGCACCATCGAGACCAGAGACGGTCGACAGCTTCCTGTTGAAGTCGCGGGAAGTCTGGTCAAATTCGAAAACCAGGAATATGTTTGCTGGTTTGCGCGCGACATTACCGAACGCCGGAAGGCTGAGGCGGCTCTAAAACAAGCCTTCCGTGAAATAGAGCAGTTAAAAAATCGCCTGCAAGAGGAAAATGTTTATTTGCAGCAGGAGATCAAGCTCACGCACAACTTTGAGGCCATCATCGGCAAGAGCCGCCAAATTCAAGAAGTGCTGCACGCGGTCGAGCACGTCGCGGAGACGGACGCGACCGTTCTGATTCAAGGCGAAACCGGCACCGGCAAGGAGCTGATCGCGCGCGCTATCCATAACATCAGTATGCGTCATGATCGCCCTTTGGTTAAAGTCAACTGTGCGGCGCTTCCGGCCAGCCTGATCGAAAGCGAGCTTTTCGGCCATGAAAAGGGCGCTTTTACCGGCGCGTTGAAATCCAAGGTTGGCCGCTTCGAGCTGGCAAACGGCGGCACCATCTTTCTTGATGAAATCGGCGAGCTGCCGATTGAGATGCAGGTCAAATTGCTGCGGGTCATCCAGAGCGGTGAGTTTGATCGTCTCGGCGGCACGCAAACGTTGCACACCGATGTGCGCATCATTGCCGCAACCAACCGCGACTTGGAAAAGGCAGTCGCCGAAAAGACTTTCCGCGAAGACTTGTTCTATCGCCTGAACGTTTTTCCAATTCGCGTCCCACCGCTCCGCGAAAGACGCGAAGACCTCCCGCTGCTGGTGGAGTATTTTGTCCGGGAATACGCCAAGAAGATTGGACGGGAAATCAACGTCATACCTCGCAGCGTCTTGTCCACTTTAGAGAATTACAATTGGCCTGGCAATATCCGCGAGCTGGAAAACATCATTGAACGCGGCGTGATACTGTCTCATGGCCATCAGCTTGAAATCGGCAATTGGTTTCATGGCGAATCTCAGCCGGAAGAGGAAAAACAGCTCCGCACCTTAACTGAATTGGAACGCGCCCACATCTTGAAGGTGCTGGATTCCACGCGCTGGCGGGTCAGTGGTCCAAATGGCGCGGCTCAAATCCTCGGAATCAATCCCCAAACTTTGGTTTCCCGCATGAAGAAATTGGGGATTCAACGCATGCCCGCCAATGAATTATGATATATCATAAAAACGCTTGCAATCATTGCTCGGCTCAAACAGGAAAACGACAACGGAAATATCCCGTCGACAAGGGTGGGAATCGGCATTCACGCCGGTGAAGTGGTGACGGGAAATGTCGGCACCTCGCTGCGCAAGCAGTATTTGATCACCGGCAATGTGGTCATTTTAGCTTCACGCCTCGAGCAACGGAACAAGCAATTTCAATAATAACTGCTTATATCGGAAGAAGTGTGGAAAGCAATCGGCGGCGTCGAGGATGCGGTTCACTTGGGGATAGTTCAGGTCAAAGGCGAAGAGAAGCCCGTTTCATTATATCTGTTGGCGCAATGAACGGGAGCTATTCCAAAGGCACTGTCGATCTGCCGAAAAAGATGGCGGCGCTGTGAAGTGTACCGGCGAAGTCGGGCTTGCGATGTGATTTATTAGCAGAAGCTGAGAACATAAGACGAGAGAAGTCCGGCTTGAACACGAGATGTTTCAAGTTTGAGAAATCCCGCTGTCCAAGCCGGACTTCGCGTGTTCCCCATTCTCCTCCGCCAAAGCTTTCCAGCCATTATCATATACGAATTGGTGCACTTGGCAGGCCGGATTTTGTAGGCAATGAATTTGGAAATCATCCTGTACGGCTCGCTCAACAACGTAAAGCCAATAACGGTCACCAAGCGCCGCCGCCTTCTCGAACTGAGTTTTCGACAACGTAACACCCTGCTCTCCCCAGTCTCCTGAAACAGATTTTACTTCGATATATCGGACCACATGGTCAGCAATATCTTTCGACACAATATCAAAACCAGGATGTGAATGCGATTTTAGATCTGGAAACCTTCCATTCTTTCGCTCGAACTCAAGAACGTGATTGATACCAGCATTATCCACTGCGATTCGCTTCTCTACAGGCGCTGGTTCTGCGGCCCCATTCGTATCATTTGGAGAAACTGGAGAAACATAAGCGTAGGTTTTGAACTTCGTCTGCGAACGGTCGTTTGGGTTAGTCACGTCTATTTTTGCAGCCTCCGGCTCTTTATTTTCATCATTCATTCGATCAAGCCCTTCTATAAGACTGCCATTACCAGCATTTGAATTGGCTTGTGTTACTGATGAAGGTTTTTTGGGGGTATCAACTTCCAATCCGCCAAATGGTTTTGTAGTGCCTTCAGTGCCACTCACAAATGCTTTCGTAGGCTCAAAATGTCTCCTCAGTTTCTCTAAAGAAACATTATTGTTCCGGATAAAGTCAAGTATAGCTGGGTCAATGTTGGCCTCTTTTGCAAGAAGATTAATCGCTTCCGGCTTGAACCCGAGCTTAGATTGTAAGCAGGCTTGAGGTGTGAACTCTTTGGGCAATTCACTGAAGCAAATCTCTGATGGTCTTTTGAAAGTGCCATCATGCGCAGGCAACCATGATATCTGTCGCAGTTGTAGCAAAAAGTACGCATCAAAATGACGTGTATTTCTGCTATAGTACTGCCAACTGAAAGTTCCTTGAAAAAACTCATCACGTCTATATTCACTAAGGCCATCGGCTACTTCACAAAGCAAATTCCACAAGAGTAGCGATTTTTGTTTGGCGATGTCAAAGGTGCCATCATTCAGCTTCGCAAGGAATTCGGACAATCCTTCAATCGTGTAGTCATACACTTCCTGTTTCTTTGGGTTCCAGTCAACAGCAACTCGCTTTCGTATTTCTTCGCGCTCCTCCCAACTCAGCTCTTTCGCAATTCTTTTCAGCGTTTTGTTTGCAACGCACTCGACAAGCATCTCAGCAATTTTTTCATCTTTCATAATGGGCAATGCTTCATCCAAGAACCAGATTTCAGAATTGCCTTCGAAGAATTGCATTAGAATCTCCGTCGGGAAATAAACTTTCTTCGGATCGCAGAATTGAATCTCATTACTAACGGCATTCCGACATCGCACGAAGTGACTTGCTTTTAATTTGGTTATTAATTCATCTCGACGTTGGCGGGAATCGGTATTATAAGCGTTCAAAATTCTAGCAATATCATCTTGATAAGTGGCGTCTGAAATAGTTTTTGTATTCTCCTGGGAGTATTTTGGAAGAACGTGCTGAATGACATCATCCACAATATCGGGTTTCTTGAGACCGAGCTTGTTGAGAAAATCCAAAGCTTGTTCATTTTGACAAATCACTTTTTTGACCGTTGGAAAATCAGTTGGGGAATCTCCAGGCAAAAAAGCATTGGGTCTATCTTGATCATCAAACGGAGAAGCATGAGCGCCGTCTTCCAAACGAATAAAGGGCTTTTTCCGAAGCGTTCCGCCCGTGCTCCAAAGTGCGCGCTGGTCGAGAAGATACCTGTAAAAATCAATCAGCCATTCGTCGCTTTGATTCGCGATAAATCTCTCGGTAAACTTTGAAGCCAGAGTTTGTGAAGTGAACTCTTCAACGCCCAATTCCTTCATCAAATATTCGCGCAGTTCGCGTGTTTTGTACTCTGAGATTTCATCGCTAACCCAGTTCAATGGGCTCTTCGCCTCATAAAAGAACTCGAGTTGTGATGGCCCTAACAATTGACGTAAATCAGCGCTGTTGGCAATTTTGGCATTCTTGCCGGAAACGAAATCTCCTTTGTAACGGGGAATCAACGCCTCGGAGGCGAGGGCATCTCGAACGCTCGCAAAGAACGGATGGAACATGTGATCCTTGCTGAACTGAACTCGGTTTAACGGCATGGCCTCAAGAGCATTGACAGTAAGCAAATTCATTTCGCGAAGTTTTGTCAGTGACTCTCGCAGAAGAATGGCCGTCTCCTCAACAAGTTTTATGTTCCATTCATCATCCTTGGGAATATTGTCACGGCTCGGTGTTGTGCGGTAAGGGCCTTGCACAAGAAATCCGAGATGCGTTTCTTTTTCCGTGGCAAAAAATACAAATAAATTCGAATCCGAAATCGGAATAATCTGTTTTTGCCCCGTTTTCTCATCCGCCTCGACTTTGTAGGCGATTTCGACCTTGCCAATTTGCTGCTGATCAGTTCCAATAGCAGGGCGCTCGAATACAAGCCATTCTTCGTTTGAAATTTTCCCGTTCACCTGACTTGTAAGCGTAACGTACTTTCGTTGCTCATCTATTCTTTGAACGCTGCGCGTGTAGCTCCCAACATCAGTGTCTGGAATAATCCACTTAGGAATGAATATGGTTTAGAAAAAGAAGGGTGCGGCAATCCAATTTGATGAGCCTATCTGCAATCTCTGCGGACGCCTTCTCTTGTGAAACTGTTGGATTATCTAATGGCAAATAAAAAAACGTTTCATCTGGATTAAGGTTTCGTGGAGCGATTGGTTTGGGATGGACAAAAGACTCGATAACGAAATGCTCTTCTCCAGAGTGAATTTCGGGATGGAGCGTATAAGCGTAAACCGACTTGAAACCTATGCCGAATTTTCCGATGGCATTAAGATCGTCGCGCTTAGTGCCTTGAACAAGTCCACAAATTCCGCGAACGTGTTGTTCATTGAATGGCAAACCAAAGTGTGTAACTTGCAAGTGGTCGTTGAAGAGGGCAAACTTTATCGTTCGTGAAATATTGTTACTCGGCTGATGTTTCAATCCCCAGCCGTAGGCATCTTCAGCGTTTTGAAGCAATTCGTAAATGAAGTGGGTACGGTCACTGTAAAGATGCGCCAGCAGAACAGGACCATAATTGTTGATCTCCGTCCCATACTTCTCAATATTTTCGGACAGTACTGTCCGGTTAAAAGTCAAATAGATTCAATTGGTTCTGAGCAATCGGCTGTTCTGGAATGATACTGGTCTCTGTAAGTAGTTGATTTATATCGCTCTTTTCGAACAATGTCACGCTCAAAATCTGTAGAATTGTGTAAAGGCTTGCCTGAAGCTTTAGGCGCTTCCTGATAATAGCCACAAGTACATAAACGCTAATAGCGATCCAGATTTGTGTCTTAACTGCGTTTTCGGAGATCCCATAGAACGCCTTAATGCGCAAATGCTGTTTAATCCATTTAAAGAATAGCTCGATTTGCCATCGGCATTTGAAGAGTTGGGCAACAGTAAGAGCGGCGATTGTAACGTTATTGGTTAGTAAGACCAAATAGCGGTCGTTATCTGTATCATAGAATTTAACACGGCGGAATTGCTCGGGATAATCTTGAAGCGACCTGTTTGTGGCTAGCATGATGGTTTGATCGCAGCATATGCCGGTGGCTTTGTCGACGGGGTGCGAATAGATACGACGAAATTGCAGATTAGATTTTGCCCGAATGATGAACGAGGCTCGATGTTGATGAATGGCATAGAGTCGGGCAAAATCAACATAACCCCGATCCAATAAATAGAAGGCACCGGCTTCAAAGAAAAGCTCGTCCAGAATGTTCACCTCGTGTATTTTTCCCGTTGTTATCTTAAGAAACGACGGGATATTGCCACGGATATTTAATAAAGTATGGAGTCGAATAGCGCCTTTATGTTTACGAAAATTTGCCCAGGGAAAAAGAGAAAGACACAAATCGATGGTCGTCGCATCCAAAGCGTAAACCGTTTCCTCTAATTCAACGGCAAAAGGTTCATCGTGATATAATGTTCGGGCAATATCAATCAAAGCGTGCGCAAAGTCGGCGAAGATGCGCCAATCACGGGATTCGTTCGCATCGGCGAGTGTGCTGCGTGAGACGGCGCTACGAATTCCGCTGTGATACAGTTTATGTTGAACTGCGTTCAGGCACGTTTCAATGTCACGAAGACTTTCTCTGAATGTCAATTGAGCAAAGGCCATGCACAAGTACTGATCAAGGCACGAGAACTTCTTCACATAACGATTGCCCTTGTAACGATTAACGCAGCGATGGAATTCAGACAACGGTAAATGCTCGATCAGTTGAGAAAAAACGGTCCGACCTTTGTTCATTTGCCACTCCCTTGGAACTTTGATGAGGGTCAGGGGATGGCAAAAGGTAGCAAAGATTTCAAATCGATTGCAACAAAGGCAATTGATAACCTCTGGTATGTTAATAGCTTATAGTAAGACGCCTAAATCTTTACCGGACAGTTGTGAATTTCTATAAAATAACAAGGACGATTTTTGATGGCGCCCTCAAAGAACGTTTAAGGCTGTGGCGCTTCTTCCCTGATAATTACTCTGAAAACGCGATTGCCAGCATTTGCATCAATCACCTGCTGAGACAATTGGGCCGCTGTTTGATTTGTACATCTGAGACATCCCAAAGTCCCAACGAGTGGCTGTTGTGAAGCAAGGGCATTTTGACCCAAACGAGTACCGCCACCATGAATGCCAATGCCAACTCTGCCGGCTTGCGTTGCTGCAGAGAAATCACCACTTTCCGCTGCCAGTACAATAAAATATCTGCCAAATGCTAGAAGTTGGGCAGGTGCTTGCTCGGCATTTTGTTGTTGTCCAGCGTTCTCTTGTTGTCCGGCATTCTGAACCGGAGTGCCATCAGGGTTCACAAGTTCCCCAACTGGGTCGTTATCGACGACATTTGTGGCTGTTGCTTCCCCCGTTGGTGTATCTCCGTTTCGCTGTTGAGTATTCCTATTCGTGCCTCGACCCAAGACTTGATTGCCGCCGTTAAGGGCCACTTCTCTACCATTAACAATCAAAGTCATAGTTCCCTGTTGCCTTCGATCTCTTGGCAAATTGACTTCCAAAGTATCTAGGCCTCTTGGATCGATGAACCGAATTGGATTATTGAAAGTGTAATGATACGGGCTCCAACCTGAATGCTTGTCCGCCAGGGGATCCCTCACCATCCACCGCCCGATTTCCGCATCATAATACCTCACCCCAAAGAAATCCCAATTCAGGTTGTGCTCTTCGTCTCTCTCCTTGCCGGTAAATTTGTTCTCCCCCACGCCCTGCGTGGCGCTCCACTCTGTTGGCTGGGTTCGTTGGCTTAAAGCATACCCCCACGGATCGTAATCGTCATAACCAACAACCGCGCCGGTTTGATCCACCGTTGCACAGATGAGTCACTTCTTCCAATCTCAAACAAATAACCCCACGAAACTGCGAATCCATTCGTGGGGTTATTCAAAAATTGGCAAAGAAGGCGTCTTAATAAGCGTCTAGGTGGCAGGCAAAGAACTCACTTCCCCCTTCGATACTTCGCCGCTTCAATCGTGAATCGTGCGGACACGCGGTGGGTTTCGCCCAAATCTTCGTGACCGATGAAGGCGTAATCAACTTGTATTCTCGGCAGGTTGATGCCGGCGCCGGCCGCGAAGCGGCCAGTGTCTGAGCCGAGGCGCAGTGAGAACACCTCTTGAAATTGGTACTCCCAGCCCAGATGCGTATCAACACTCACCGGACCCGCGGCAAGCTGGGCCGCATAATCACGGCCTTCAAAGCGAATGTCAAAATCAAGCGCCGGAGACATGTAGCCGTTTAGCATGGGAATGGCCACGGGATACGCAAGGCCGGCTTTCAAGGTGGGAACAATAATCTCGCGCGTACCTTGATTCCACGCCAGCACGGTAGTAGTGATGTCTTGAAAATTCAAGCCAAGCCGCAAATTGCCGGCGGGATTGCACAACGCGGCCACGTCGAAACCCAGGCCCCAGGCGGAATTGTCACCCACGCTTTTGCGCAGCACTTTGGCATTCACACCAAAGCTGAAGCGTTCGCTGCGCTTGACGCCATAGCTCAAAAACAGAGCGTATTCCGCATCAGAAATCGTGCGAAAAATGTAGGGCCGGTTGATACGTGTAACGCCGCCGTCATCAACATAAACTGCGCCCAGTGGCAGCGCGGGATTTTGTAGCCGCGTGACCGGAATGTCATCGACGCCCAGGCGGATCAGGCTGAGGCCCAGACTGCGGTTGGCGCCGAAGGGTATGGCGAAACTGCCATAATCATATTTGACCGTGCGGTCGAATTGCTCGGTGTGCATGAGCATGATTTGCGGATATTCGAGATTCACGAGTCCGGCGGGATTCCAGTAGCCGGCCGTAACGTCCGTGGCGAGCGCGGCATAGGCGCCGCCCATGCCGAGCGCGCGGCCGCCGACGCCGATGCTGAGAAATTCATTAGCGTATTTTGCTGTGCGTGTTTCACCGGCAAAGGCGGTGCCGGCGAGAAATAATCCCAAAACAACCGGAAAGAATTTTTTGGTGGAGATCATGTTGCTCTCGAGAAAGTGAAAGCGGAATTCACATCATGTTGCAGCGGGCAGTGGTTTGTGACTGTTCTGCCACGGCTTGGCCGCGGCATCTGCCGCGTTGAAGCCACGGCCAAGCCGTGGCAGAACATTAAGGTTTGTCCGGCTCTTCACCGCGTTCCCGGCAAAAGGCCAGGTAATCATCTACGGACGCTTCAAATGCCTTTTTAAGCTCATCCACGGATTTACCCTGAAACGTGATGACGTCACGGGTATTAATGACTTCGCCGTGAAAAATCGTTGCCTCGTCGTCATACTCCACGCGCGCAAGATAACTGTGGTATTGCATCATGGTTGAACTCCTGCCTCGGCTAAGAAACGTCGCATCGACTTGACTGCACCTTTATCAGTCTCTTTGCGAGCATGCGGGCGATGAAAAACAGCTCGAACGTTATTCAATGCAATCCGAAGCACCCAGGGCTTGAAGTAGGCTTTCAATATCCGCCCACAAAATATTCGAGCGAACCGGATCTGTGAAAATCGCTTGCAGGATTCTACGATGTTTTGATTTCATTTACAAACAGTTTGCTAACTCACTTCCAGGCAACAGAGTTTCACTCGTTTGCCAGTTTTTGCAAATGCGCCAATTGCTGCATGGCTTCCAAGGGTGTGAGATTATTCAGGTCGAGTTGCAACAAGGCAGCGCGCACGCGCTGATCCTGCTGCGAAAAGATATCCAATTGCACCTGGCCAGCAGCGGCCGGCTCGCCCTCCGCAGAAAGATTGGCGCGCTCGAGGGATTGCTGTTCGAGTGTGGTCAGCACTTGTTTGGCGCGGCGGATCACTTTGGCCGGCAGTCCCGCAAGTTGCGCGACATGGATGCCGTAGCTGTGATCGCAGCCGCCTGCGACGATGCGGCGCAGGAACACCACTTGGTCGCCCCATTCTTTCACCAGCACGTTGTAGTTCTTGACCCGCGCGAAAAGCTTCTCCAACTCGATCAATTCATGATAGTGCGTCGCGAACAGCGTGCGCGCCGCGATTTTAGCGTTTTCATGAAGGTATTCGACCACTGCCCAGGCGATGGACAAGCCGTCATAGGTGCTGGTGCCGCGGCCGATTTCATCGAGCAGCACCAGGCTGCGGCTGGTGGCGTTGTTCAGAATATTCGCGGTTTCGTTCATCTCCACCAAAAACGTGCTCTCCCCGCCGGCCAGATTGTCCGAGGCGCCGACGCGCGTGAAGATTTTATCGACCATGCCGATGCGCGCTTCGGCGGCAGGCACAAACGAACCGATTTGCGCCATGAGCACGATCAACGCCACTTGCCGCAAATAAGTCGATTTGCCCGCCATGTTGGGGCCGGTGATGATCAGGATCTGATGGCTGTCGTCATCGAGATAGATGTCGTTGGGCACGAATTTTTCGCCGAAGGGCAGCAGCTTTTCCACCACCGGGTGGCGGCCCTGCTTGATTTCGAGCACGGCCCCGTCATCGATCAGCGGCCGCACGTAGTTTTGTTGATGGGCAACTTCGGCGAAGGCGAGCAGGCAGTCCACCGTGGCGAGGGCGCGACCGTTTTCCTGCAGGGCCGCTGCATGCAGGGCGACCTTCTGGCGCAGCTTGTCGAACAGTTCGTATTCCAGCGCCACCAGTTTTTCCTCGGCCTGCAGGATGCGCTCTTCATATTCCTTCAACTCCGGCGTGATGAAGCGCTCGGCGTTCACCAGCGTTTGCTTCCGGATGTAGGAATCCGGCACTTTGGCGAGATTGGGATTGGTGACTTCGAGATAATAGCCGAAGACTTTGGTGTAACCGACTTTCAGCGAGGCGATGCCGGTGCGCTCGCGCTCGGTTTTCTGCAGGTTGGCGATCCAGTCCTTGCCGTGGGTGGCGAGTTGGCGCAATTCATCCAGCTCGGCGGAATAGCCCGGCCGGATGAGATGGCCTTCGGTAACGGAGAGCGGCGGGTCTTCCACCAGCGCGCGGCGCAGTTCTGCGGTCAAATCACTGAGCGGATCGAGCGTGTGGCTGCATTGCTGCAGGAGCGTGCTTTCATATTGCAGCAGCAGGCTTTTCAGCTCGGGGATGCGTTCCTGCACCTGCTGCACGGTCAACAGCTCACGGGCATTGGCGCGCGCCAGGCTGATCTTGGCAACCAGCCGTTCCAAATCCCCGATGCCGCGCAGCCGGCTGGCCAGCTTCTCGCGGCGCGCGGCGTCGGCCAGCAACTCGGCCACCGCGTCCTGGCGGGCGCGAATCGCCGCGGTTTGGCGCAGGGGATGCAAAATCCATTGCACCATTTTCCGGCCGCCCATGGCGGTGCGGGTTTGATCGAGCACGCCCAGCAGCGTGGCGGGTTGATTCTCACCGCGCAGGGCGCGCACCAATTCGAGATTGCGCCGCGTTGCAGGGTCGATGGTCACGAACTCGCTCTCGCTGCGCCGGTGCAGTTGGGTGAGGTGAGCCAGCTCGGTTTTTTGCGTTTCTTTGAGATAGGACAGCGCGCCGCCGGCGGCACAGATGCCGCAGACGAGATCGTCACAGCCGAAGCCTTTGAGCGTGAGCGTGTGGAAATGGCGCGTCAGGCTTTCGTAGGCGTGATCAAAGGCAAAATGCCAGGCCTCACGCGGCGTGATCACGGTCTGAAAGTTTCTGCTGAGGCGCTCGCGCAGCCAATCTTGTTGGTCGTCAGGCACGACAATCTCCGCCGGCTCGATATCCTGAATGACTTCGACCAGGCGGTCGAGCGGCAGCTCATCCAGCATGAATTCGCCGGTGGAGAAATCGATTTGCACGAGGCCCGCGGTTTTCTTCTGCAGATAAAGCGCGAGCAGGAAATTGTTGCGGCGGCTGGTCAGCAGATTGTCGTTGAGCGCGGTGCCGGGGGTGACGACTTCGGTGACCTCGCGCTTGACCACGATCTTGGCGAGTTTGGGATTCTCGACTTGTTCGCAGATCGCGACGCGATAGCCGGCGCGCACCATTTTGGTGAGATAGGTGTCGAGCGCATGATGGGGAAAGCCGGCGAGCGGCACTTCCGCCGCTTTGCCGTGCGCCCGCGCCGTGAGGGTGAGGCCGAGCACCGCGCTGGCGACTTTGGCGTCTTCAAAGAACATCTCGTAGAAATCGCCCATGCGAAAGAAGAGAATGGCATCCTGATGCTGCGCCTTGATGGCAAGGTACTGGCGCATCAGCGGGGTGCTGACCTCGTCTTTGCTGACGGCCTCCGCCGCAGTGGTGTTCTCTGCAGTTGTTTCCGGCGCGCGAGCCAAGCGCGATACTCCTGGGAATCTATCGTGTGAACTGCGGTTTGAATTCGAGTCGTTGCCCGTGAGCGGTCAATTTACAACTGTTGTGACGAAAATCAAGCCATTTGCCCGCTGGCAGCCGCTGCCTGGCACAGGGCCCGGGCATGATGACACAGGGCGTAGTCTAGCCAGCGATGATCGCCACAAGGTGTACGGCCGGCGGCAATGAAACCCATGTGGCCGCCGCTGCGCGTGAGCAGCATTTGCAGCCGCGGATTGCGGGGCAGATCCGCATAGGTTGCGCGCGGCACGAAGGGATCATTCTCCGCGGCGAGCAGGAGGGTCGGCGTGCGAATCGCGTCGAGCATTTGGTGCGCGCTGCATGTTTGATAGTAATCATCCGCCGAAGCGAAGCCGCCCAGCGGTGCGGTCACGCATTGATCAAATCCAAGCAGCGTGAGTTGTGGGGGCAACTGCACCTGCGGAAAATCCGGGAAGTCGACGGCGCGTTCTGCCAACGTCTGCTGGAGCAGTCGCAGGAAGCGGGCTTCATAAAGCGAATTCCTCCGTCGGCTGATGGCGGCGGCACTCAACGCAAGTTTGATCGGCGCGCTCACCGCCAGGGCGCCGGCCAAGTTGGGCGGAGTTGCCCGGCCCTGTTCGGCGAGATACTTCAACAGCATGTTGCCGCTCAATGAAAACCCAACCACGATCAGCGGCTGGTCCGGCGCGCTTTCCGCGCAAAACCGTATGACCGGCTGCAGGTCTTCACTGCGGCCGGCATGATAGAGCCATTTTGCCAGCCCTCTCCCCTGCCCGGCGCCGCGGTGATTCAGCCGAAAAGCCGTCCAGCCCTGCTGTACGAATTTTTGTGCGACGCGCACCATGTAGGGCGAATCAGCCTGCCCGCCCAAGCCGTGCAGCAGCAACACCATGCCGGCGGCAGAACTCGAGCTGTTTTGATTTTCACCCAAAACGACGCGGTCACCAAGCGAAACCGGAATGGTATGCCACCGGGTTTCCGGCAGTGATGGCGGGCTGGCAAGCAGATGGCCGGCGAGCGTTTGGCCGTGGCCGCCGGGCGCCCACCAGGCCGCGGCAAAAGGCTGCAAATGAAAAAACCCAACTGGATCGCGGGCGGCAGTTGGGTTTGCAAACGCAGAATTCAAATTGTCACCGTGGTCATGCCAGCGCTTTTTCCAATGGCGTGTAGGGAAGATCGAAGGCCTCGGCCACGCCCTTGTAGGTCACCATGCCATGCGCAATGTTCACGCCGTAAGCCAGCGCCTGGGATTTGCGCACGGCCTCGGGATAGCCGTGATTGGCCAGTTGAATCGCATACGGCAGTGTGGCGTTGGTGAGCGCGAAGGTCGAAGTCATGGGCACGGCGCCGGGCATGTTGGCCACGGCGTAATGCACGATGCCGTCGACTTCGTACGTGGGATTGTCGTGCGTGGTGGGATGGATGGTTTCGACGCAACCGCCCTGATCGACGGCGACATCGACGATGACCGAGCCTTTTTTCATCAACGACAGCATTTCCCGGGTGATGAGATGCGGCGCTTTGGCACCCGGAATGAGCACGCCGCCGATGACCAAGTCGGCCTGCGCGATGGCTTTGCGAATATTGGCCGGGTTCGACATCACGGTCTGCACGTTCTTCGGCATGACGTCGTCGAGATAGCGCAGCCGGTCGAGGCTCAAATCGAGAATGGTCACGCGCGCGCCAAAACCGGCCGCGATTTTCGCCGCATTCGTGCCGACCACGCCGCCACCCAGGATGACCACCTGGGCCGGTTCCACGCCCGGCACGCCGCCCAGCAAAATGCCGACGCCGCCTTGCAGCTTCTCCAGGCACTTCGCCCCTTCTTGAATCGACAGGCGGCCCGCCACTTCACTCATCGGAATCAGCAGCGGCAGGGCTTTGTTTTCCGTCTGCACGGTTTCGTAAGCGATGGCGATGCATTTCGATTTGATCACCGCTTCGGTCAGCTCGCGCGAGGCGGCAAAATGAAAATAGGTGAAAACAATCTGGCCGGCGCGCAGCAAGGGATATTCGGAAGGCAGCGGCTCCTTCACCTTCATGATCATGTCGGCTTCGCGGTAGATTTTGGCCGCTTCCGCGATGATCGTGGCGCCGGCGCGGCGAAAGTCCTCATCCTGGAATCCGCTGCCCCGGCCGGCATCCTTTTCGACCAAGACCTCATGCCCATTGATTTTCAGCAACTCGACACCCACCGGAATCAGAGCCACCCGATTTTCATTCTTCTTGATCTCTTTGAGAACGCCGATAACCATTTCCATCCTCCCTGAGATAGGTGAGCCGATGCATTTCGGTTGCCGGAGAGTGCCGGTCTCCACCGCCGGGAAAGAGGCGCTCTCCGGTGTTGATGTGGAACGCCTGTCAGGAATCGGAAGACAACAGCGCCTTGCGGCTGAGGCGGAGCTTGCCGTCCGGAGCGATTTCGATCAGCTTGACGGTGACTTCGTCGCCCACTTTCAGCACATCTTCAACGCGCGCGATGCGGCGGTTGTCGATCTGCGAAATGTGCAGCAGGCCTTCCCGCCCCGGCAAAATCTCCACGAAAGCGCCGAATTCCTTCACGCTCTTGACGGTGCCTTGATAGATGGTGCCGAGTTCCGGCTCCGCCACCATGCCTTGAATGATGGCTTTTGCCTTGTTGCACGCCTCCGGATCGACGCCGGCAATGGTGACCACGCCGGAGTCATCGATATCGATGGTCGTGCCGGTGCGTTCGGTGATGTCGCGAATGGTCTTGCCGCCCGGGCCGATGATCAAGCCGATGCTGTCGGTCGGCACCTTGACAGTCAGGATGCGCGGCGCATATTGCGAGATCTCGGGACGCGCGCTGCTCAGCGTGGCGTTCATGATGTTGAGAATGTGCAGCCGGGCGCGGCGCGCGTGTTCGAGCGCTTCTGCCATGATTTGGGAGGACAGGCCCTTGATCTTGATGTCCATCTGAAAACCGGTGATGCCCTGGGCCGTGCCCGCGACTTTGAAGTCCATGTCGCCGAGATGATCCTCGTCGCCCAGAATGTCGGTGAGAATGACGGTTTGGCCGTCTTCCTGGATCAGGCCCATGGCGATGCCCGCCACCGCGCTTTTGATCGGCACGCCGGCATCCATCAGCGCCAGCGAGCCGGCGCACACCGTCGCCATCGAAGAAGAGCCGTTGGATTCGAGAACATCCGAAACCACGCGCACGGTGTAGGGGAACACTTTTTCATTCGGCATCACTGCCTTGATCGCGCGTTCCGCCAGGTTGCCGTGGCCGACTTCGCGGCGGCCCGGGCCGCCGAGACGGCGAATTTCACCGACGCTGAACGGCGGAAAGTTGTAGTGCAGCATGTAGGATTTGTAAAACTCGCCCTCCAGCTCGTCCATCTTCTGCTCGTCCACTTTGGTGCCGAGGGTGACGGCCGCCAGCGCCTGGGTCTGGCCGCGGGTGAAGATGCAGGTGCCGTGCACGCGCGGCAGCACGCCGACTTCACAAGTGATGTCGCGAATGCTGGTCCAGTCGCGGCCATCGAGGCGGCGCCGATCGTGCACGATCATGGCGCGCACAATCTCCTTCTCGATGGTGTGCAGAATCGTGCTGACTTGTGCCTCGCTTTCCGGAAAGTCGGCTTGCAGCGCTTCCGTCAGAGTCTTGTAGTACTGTTTCAAGCTGTCACGGCGTTTCTGCTTGTCGGATTCCCGCAGCAGGCCGCGCAGCGTTTCGGTGGCGGCCTCGCGCACGCGGCTTTCCAGGCCGGCGGGCAGCTCAATCGGAATCACCGGCCGCGGCGGTTTGGCCGCCTCCGCCACCACTGCCTTTTGCACCTGAATGAGCTGGCGCGCAACTTCATGACCAAACGCCAAGGCCGCGACCATATCCGCTTCGCTGACTTCGTGGGCTTCGCCCTCCACCATGATGATCGAATCCTCGGTGGCAGCCAGCACCAGGTCCAAGTCGCTGCCTTCGAGATCGGCATGGGTGGGATTGGCGAGGAACTTGCCGTCGCGGCGGCCGACGCGCACGCCGGCGAGCGGGCCGTTCCAGGGAAGGCCGGAGAGCATGATCGCCGTGGAGGCGGCGGAGATGCCCAACACGTCGGGATCATTTTCCTTGTCCGCCGACAGCACGGCGACCATGACCTGTACTTCGTTGCTGTAATCTTCGGCAAAGAGCGGGCGGATGCCGCGGTCGATCAAGCGCGCTGACAGAATTTCATTTTCGCTCGGTTTGCCTTCCCGTTTAAAAAAGCCACCCGGGATCTTGCCGGCGGCGTAAGCCTTCTCACGATAATCGACCGTGAGCGGGAAAAAATCTACGTCGGGTTTGGCTTCGGGATCGCCGACGACGGTTGCGAGCACGATGGTATCGCCAAATTGCACCCAGCAAGCGCCGTCCGCTTGCCGTGCGACGCGGCCGGTTTCAATCGCGAACACCTTCCCGTTCAGTTCAGTTTCCTTGCGACTAAGCATTCGGAAAACTCCTCGATGTTAATGTCACCCCGTTCGCTCTCTTGTACATCAGGCGGCGGGCGTCGTCTTTTGTACAAACGCAATAACAGGTTTGAGAGATTGTGATCTAGAGATCGGTGAACCCTGTCGGTCCGAACATGTTCCGACCAATGTAACAAAGCCCCACGAGGGGGCAGGTCTACAGCATGCGAGTCACAGGCAACTAACGGCGCAAGCCCAGGTCGCTGACGATCTTGCGATAGCGCGCGACGTCGGTGCTGGCGAGATAGTTCAGCAGCCGGCGGCGCTTCCCGACCATTTTCAACAAACCCATGCGGGAATGGTGGTCTTTCTTGTTGGCCTCGAAATGGGAAGTCAGGCCGTTGATGTTGGCGGTCAGCAGCGCGATTTGCACCTCCGCCCTGCCGGAGTCCTTGTCGTTGCTGCCGAACTTCTGCATGATTTCTGCTTTTTGCGAGTTGGTTAAAGCCATTGCAGCATTCTCCTCATGAGGTTAGCTTTTGGAACAGATTTGAGCGATGCGATTTTTGTTGGAAAGTGGCAAATTTTTCGCACAACTGCAAGCGGCGCGCCCGGGTATTTGTGCTGTTGCGGCAGCGTCACTGGCCGGGGCCGGATTCACGTTCTGCGATCGGCCGGCGCCACCACCGCGGCCAGCAGGCGAAGGCTGGCGGCACGATCGGCCTGCAACTGTGCTTGCAGCGCGGCCACCGAGTCGAACTTCATTTCCGGCCGCAGGCGCGCCACGAAGCGAACTTCAAGCTCCTGATCATAAAGATCGCCGGCAAAGTCGAAAAGATGCACTTCCAGCGTGCGGCGGGTGCCGGCAAATGTCGGCCGCACGCCGATATTCATCATGCCGCCCTTTTCCACTTCCGCCCGCCGGACGCGCACTGCATACACCCCGTTGGCGGGAATCAGCTTGTCCGGATGGAGCGGCGCCAAGTTGGCGGTGGGAAAACCAATGGTTTTGCCGCGGCCCTCGCCCCGCACGACTTTCGCACCGAGGCGATACGTGTCGGCGAGCCACTCGTTGGCCAGCTCGATCTCGCCGGCCAGCAGCGCGCGCCGGATTTGCGTGCTGCTGATCACGGTTTCGCCCTGCTGCAGCGGCGGCAATTCGTGCACGGCAAATCCCAACTGCCGGCCGAGGCGGTGCAGCGTGGCAACGTCGCCTTCGCGGTTCTTGCCGAAGCCGTGATCATGGCCGATGACGATGGCCTGCATGCCGATGGTGCCGAAAAGAATCTCACGCACAAACGCCTCAGAGGGCGTCTGCGAAAAGGCGAGCGTGAAGGGAATCACCACCAGCCGGTCAAGGCCGAGGGCCTCGAGCAGTGCAATTTTTTCGGCGATGGTCGTGAGAATGTACAGCGGCGGCTGTCCGCTTCTCTGCAAGACCAACTGCGGATGCGGTTCGAACGTCACCACCGTCGTGCTGCTGCCGCGGGCCTGCGCTTGCTCTCGCAGCAGCCGCAGAATCATGCGGTGGCCGCGATGCAAGCCGTCGAATGAGCCGACCGTGACCACGCTGCCCGCGTCCTTTACCACCTGTTCGAGGCCAACAAACGTCTTCACCGCCATCGTCAATCAACCAGGCTTTTGATAAACTCCGCGACGGTCACGCTGTCCGCGAGCAGGTACGGCCCCACGCGCGTGCGGCACAAGGATTTCAGATGGGCGCCGCAGCCCAGGTCCTCTCCGAGATCGCGCGCCAGGCTGCGCACGTAGGTGCCGCGTGAGCAGCGCAGCCGCAGGGTGAGCAGCGGCGGCGCATAGGCGACGAGCTCAAGAGCATGGATCGTCACCGGCCGCGCTGCGAGTTCGATCTCCTGGCCGGCGCGCGCGAGCTGGTACAGCCGGCGGCCGCCCTGCTTCAAGGCGGAAAACATCGGCGGCTTTTGCAGGATCGTGCCGCGGTATTGCGCGAGCGCCTGTTCCAGTTGTTGCGCGGACAGCGCCGGCACCGGTCGTGTGTTCAGAATCTTGCCGGTCACGTCATGCGAATCGGTTTCGACGCCGAGTTCCAGCACGCCTTCGTATTCTTTTTCCAACGCCATCAGTTGCTCGACTTGTTTGGTCGCGCTCGCAAAGCAGACCAGGAGCACGCCGGTGGCGAAGGGGTCGAGCGTGCCGGCGTGGCCGACTTTGGCGATGCGCGAGGCATAGCGCAGTTTGTTGACCACGTCGAAGGAGGTCCAACCGGCCGGTTTATTGATGCTCCAGATTTCGCCGGTGGCAAGCTGCGCCCGGGAAATCGTGCGTGAGGGCGTGGCGGGTTCTGTCATTAGCGCAGATCGTTACTCGTCGCACCGCGTTGCGAGTTGGTGTCCGTCCGAGAGCGCTCGGCCTCGGCTGTGCCGGGGCGTTGGCAGGATTCCTCATTCGGGCGGTTTGGCGTCGGGCGGAAAAGCCTGCTTCAACAACTGGTCGATGCGCTCGGCGTAGTCGAGCGTGTCGTCGTAGAGGAACTGCAGGTCCGGGGCGCGGCGCAGATCCATGCGTTTGCCCAGTTCCGTGCGCAGAAAGCCGGCGGCGCGTGTCAGGCCGGCCAGCGTTTTTTGCCGTTCGGCCTCGGTTCCCAGCATGTTGAAATAGACGCGTGCGTTTCTTAAGTCATCGGAAAGGGTGACCCGGGAGATCGTGATCCGCCCCACGGCCGGGTCCTTCAACTGGGTGGCAAGAATCTCGCTTAGAACTTCACGCAGCAACGAAGCGACTCGCGATGCGCGTTTCAGTGCCATGAGAATATCCGCAATGCTTCCGGTCAGCAACGCCACGCTTCAGTAGATGTCAACGGTGTGTCCGAGCACCTCCAGGCGATCTTCCTGATACAGCAGTTCGAGGATCTTGTTGAAGGTTTGATCGATGAATTTGTGCTCGTTGGTCACCAGCGCCAGGCCCAGCACGCCGCGCTGCCACAGCTCGTTGTTACCCACCTCGGCGACGGAGACGTTGAATTTGTTCTGAATCTTGGTTTTGATGCTGCTCAGCACGAAGCGCTTGGCCTTCAGCGAATCGCTTTCCGGCAGCATGATTTCAATCTGGCAGACGCCGACGAACATTGGGGAAGCCAGGTTTGCAGTGCGCGCCTCAGGCGGCCGCCACCAGCGTGCGCTTGGTTTTGACGATTTGGAAGCTTTCCATGACGTCGCCGACGTGGATGTCGTCATAGCCTTCCAGCTTGATGCCGCATTCGAAGCCGGCCGCGACTTCGCGCACATCGTCTTTGAAGCGTTTCAGCGAGGCGATCTTGCCTTCGAAGATCAGCTTGTCGTTGCGATAGAGCTTCATGCTGTCGCTGCGATGCACCTTGCCGCTCTGCACGTAGCAGCCGGCTACCGTGCCGACCTTGGGCACGCGGAAGGTTTCGCGCACTGCAATCGAGCTGGTGATCTCCTCGGAGATCTCCGGCTCCAGCATGCCTTCCAGCGCCGCCTTGACGTCGTTGACGGCATCGTAGATGATTTTGTAAATGCGAATATCGACGCTCTCGCGCTCGGCGACTTCGCGCGCCTGTTGCGTGGCGCGCACGTGGAAACCGAAAACCACGGCCTCGGAGGCCGCCGCCAGCAGCACGTCCGATTCCGAAATGCCGCCCACGCCTTTGTGAATCACGTTGACCGCCACCTCATTGGTCGAAAGCTTGAGCAGCGAGTCGCTCAGCGCCTCCATCGAGCCGTCGAAATCGGCTTTGACGATGGCGCGCAGTTCCTTCACGCCGCCCTCCTTGATCTTCTTGGAAAGTTGATCCAGGGTGAGGTGCTGCGTCTTGCGATAATCCTGCGCGCGTTTGAGCTGTTGCCGTTTCAAGCTGATTTCCTTGGCCTCGGCTTCGGAACTCATCACCGCCAGGGTATCACCGGCGCTGGGGATGCCGGCAAAGCCGACCACGCGCACCGGCTTCGAGGGTGGGGCCTGTTGCAGGCGCCGGCCATGCTCGTCATACATTGCCCGCACTTTGCCGTGGTTATGTCCGGCGATAAAGGGATCACCGACTCTGAGCGTGCCGGTTTGCACCAACACGGTTGCAACCGGGCCTTTGCCCTTGTCCAACTCGGCCTCGATGACTACGCCGCGCGCGCGGCGCTTGGGATTGGCTTTGAGATCGAGAATGTCGGCCTCCAGCAGCACCAACTCCAACAAGTGATCAACGCCCACGCCGGTTTTCGCGGAAAGCTCGGCAGATTGGTACTTGCCGCCCCAGCTTTCCACCAGAATGCCGTGCTGCGACAACTGATTCTTGATGACATCCGGATTGGCGCTGGGTTTGTCGATTTTGTTGATGGCGATGACAATCGGAACGCCGGCGGCGCGCGCGTGGCTGATGGCCTCCAGGGTTTGTTGCTGCACGCCGTCATCAGCGGCCACCACCAAAACCACGACGTCGGTCACCTTCGCGCCGCGCGCCCGCATGGCGGTGAAGGCCTCATGGCCCGGCGTGTCGAGAAAGGTGATCAAGCGGCCGTTGAATTCCACCTCATAGGCACCGATGTGTTGCGTGATGCCGCCGGATTCGCGCGACACGATATTGCTCTCGCGAATGTAGTCCAGCAAGGAGGTTTTGCCGTGATCGACGTGTCCCATGATCGTCACCACCGGCGGCCGGCTCATCAAGTCGGTAGGATCGTCCTGTTCCTCCTGCTCTTCGACGGTTTCGGTGCCGTATTCCTGCACGATTTCGACGTCATAGCCGAATTCGTCCGCAACCGTGATGATGGTATCCGCATCCAGCCGCTGGTTGATCGAGACGATGATGCCCAATCCCATGCACTTGCGAATGACTTCGCTGGGATCGACTTCCATGAGCTTGGCGAGATCCGAGGCGGAAACGAACTCTGGCACTTGCAGCTTGTTTTGTTCGTCGGCGACCAGTTCGCCGTCTTCGCTGCGCGCGCGGCGACGACGCACCCGCGGTTTGCCTCCGCCTTCCATGGCGGCGAGCGTCTGGCGAATGGACTCTTCGATTTCGGCATCGCTGATCTTGCGTTTCTTCTTGCGCTTGCCCTTGCGCGCGGCGCGTTCTTCTTCTTCCTGCGCCGCGGCCGGATGTTTCGCCTTGTCGCGCGAATGCTCGGCTTCGGTGAGCAGCACCTCTTCCGTTCCGGGGGCGACGGTTTTGTCCTTTTTCTTGCGGCGTCTCCGCTTTTTGCGCTTCTTGGCGGCCTCGGTCGTCTCTTCAGTAGTCGCTGCCTTCTTCGGCGTCGGCGCACCAGGTTCCACCACCGTCACTTTGGCGGCCGGCGGTTCTGCATGCGCCGGTGCGGTGGTGGGATGCAAATCTTCCTCGGGAATCAGGGCCGCGATGGTTTCTTGTAGGCTGGGCACGGATTTGGGCTCGACGCGAGCCTCGACCACCGGCGACGCAGCGGCAATGACTCCGACCGGTGTGGCTTCGGGTTGCCCCGGTTTGGGGGCGGCTTTGCGCCGAGCCGGCTTGGCCTCTTCCGGCGCTGCTTTGGCCGCACGCCGCTCTTTCGCCGTTTCCTTGGGGGAGCGCTTCTCCATCAGCTTGGTGGCGACCCGCATGCGTTCTTCCAATTCCTGACGGGCTTTGGCGCGCTCCTTCTCTTCCTCGAGCTTCTTGTCGCGAATGTGCCGGCGAAATTCGTAGTCTGCATCTTTCTTTGCCGGTTCCTTGCGATACTTCTTGAGAATCTGTTCATACATCTCATCCGTCAGCGCCGCATTGGGGCTTTGCACCGAGAAATCAAGCTCAGTCAGAAAGCCAATGAGGGCTTCATTGGAGATGTTGAACTCCTTCGCAACCTGATGCACTCTACGTTTGGTTGTCACTACCATACCCTGCCAAAATTTGAGACGCTACAGATCAAGAGAGACGCCCGCTGGGGCCGCAGCCGGCCTTGCCGCGCTGCACGGCTGCCGCCCGGTTCTCTTGGGAATTAACTTGAATCGGAGAATCGCATGGATCAGACATCGCCCGCAACCGGGAGGGGTTGCGGCTCGTTATCTCCGGCGTTCTCTTCCGCGTGGGCCAGTTCCCCGCTTTCCACTACTTCTTCTCCTTCTTCCTCTCCTCCTTCCTCCACCTCTCCCTCGGCGGCCGCGGCTTCCTCCGATTCAGCCTCCGGTTGCGCGGCAGGTGCCGCTGCTGCTTGGGGCGCCGCGCTGTCACTGCCGTGCACCAAGGCCCAAATCTTCTCCGCCGTTTTCTCACCAATGCCTTTGATCTCGGTCAGGCTCTGCTCGCCCGCCTTCAGCACGTCATTCACGGTGTTGAAACCGGCGTCTTTGAGCTTGGTCAGCATCGCCTGGCTCAGGCCGGCGACATACTCCAGCGGCGTTTCCTTGCCGCGCTGCTCCTCGATCATCTGGCGGTATTCGGATTCCTTCATGATCTCGATTTCGACGCCGGTCAGTTTGCTGGTGAGGCGGCGATTCTGCCCGCCGCGGCCAATCCCCAGCGAAACCTGATCATCCGGCAGCACCGCCACCGCGCGATTGTTGGGCTCGTCGATCAGCACGCGCACCGGCTTGGCCGGGCTGAGCGCGCGGGTGATGAAAACTTCCCTGTCATAGCTCCACGGAATGACGTCGACTTTTTCGTTGTTGAGCTCTTTGCTCACCGCCTGAATGCGGATGCCCTTCATGCCGACGCAGGCGCCGACCGCATCGATGCGCTTGTCGTTGGAGGATACCGCGATCTTCGAACGTTCGCCGGGCTGGCGCGCCACGGCTTTGATTTCAATGATGCCGTCGTAGATTTCCGGTACTTCCAATTCGAACAGCCGCACGAGAAACTTGGGATCGCTGCGCGAAACGATGATTTCCGGGCCACGGCTGGTGCGCCGCACTTCCTTCACCAGCGCGCGAAGATTGTCGCCGCGGCGGTAACGCTCGCTTTCGATTTGTTCTTTTCTGGGCAGGAGCACTTCGGTGCGATCGACATTCAGGAAGACATCGCCGCGGCTGATCTGCCGGATGTCGCCCATGACGATTTCGCCGATGCGCGTCTCGAATTCATCCGAAATGGCTTTCTTTTCCTCGTCGCGGATGCGCTGGTTGAGGTTCTGCTTGGCGGAAGTGATCAGCCGCCGGCCGAAGGCCATCGGGTCGATGATCACCAGAAATTCATCGCCGACGTCGAAATCCGGCTCGGTTTGGCGGGCGGTCTCGAGGTCGATCTCGCGCACCTCATCGGTGACCTGTTCGACGATCATCTTGGTTTGGTGAATTTCGATCTCACCCTTGTCCAGGCTGACGTAGACATCGAAATTGTCGGTGGTGCCGTACTTTTTCTTGATCATTCCCATGACCGTGGAATGAACAATCTCCGTCAACTGGTCCTTGTCGATGTTCTTTTCTTTGATGAGTTGCGAGAAGGCTTCCGCAATTTCGCTTTTCATGACACTGCCATCCTGATTGACTACCACTGCATTCTTAATTTGCCGTACTCGATTTCGGGCCAGGGCATGGCGAGCGGCCCGGCCTCGGTTGCCAGCACCAGGCTCTCCGCGGTGACGGTTTCGATCACGCCCTCCAGCTCGCGGGGCTCTTCCAGTCCGTGGCGGCGAAGCCACACTGTCCGGCCGAGGTTTCTTTGAAAATCCCGCATCGTGCGCAACGGCCGGTCAACTCCCGGCGAGGAAACTTCGAGGCGATACCGGCCGGGGATGAGATCGCTGGTGTCGAGCTCATCGCTGATGGCCTGGCTGATGGCGGCACACGTATCCAGTTTGACGCCGCCATCCGCATCCACCACGATGCGAACCACTTTGTTGCTGCGTCCGCCTTTGAGCTCGAGGTCGATGAAATCGAGACCAAACCGTTCGACCACGATCGGCGTGATGATGGGCAGCAACCGTTCTCGTAAGGGATCCATCGCCACCAGTCCGTTTTGCCTTGTCATACCCCCTACAACAAAAAAGTGGGTCTTTTGAACCCACTTTCAAGCACGCGGAATATAGTGATCGGTTCACCCAATTGCAAGCCCTTTTTCCCAGTCCCCCGCCTCCGCATTGGCTCATAAATATTGTTACCGAAGGTTTTTTGAAATGGCGTCGTTGCCTCATAATATGTGTTACCCAATC